>QHUE01000165.1 GCA_003221825.1 Gemmatimonadota bacterium | reverse complement strand
GAGTCGGGTCCGGTGGCCGTCCGCAGGTTCCCGACCTTGGCCTTCCCCGACGCAACAGCCTTGGGTGTCGGAGCGCCGACGGCGGTGTCGGCGACGGGGGGCAGCGCGGTCGAGCCACCGAACCAGTGCGTGACGGTCTGCATGATCGGCTCGCGAAACCACCATGCGAGCGCGAGCGCGCCGATCACGACGACGGCGCAGCCGAGCTTGAAAACGCCCTTAAGACAACCGTCCATGGTATTTCACGTGATACACCGGCCCACCAGGTTTGAGGATGCTCTGCATCAGGTCGATCTCTGCAACGGTGACCGTGGCGTCGAAATCCGTGCCGTCGAGAATCTCCGCGAGTCCCTTGAAATCGCGCGGCCGCGCATCGCGAGCCGCGCGGCCCAGCGTCACGTGCGGCCGAAACGCCCGCGCTTCGGTCGGAAAGCCGAGGGGAGCGAACGCCTGTTCCACGCCATGCTGCAACAGCTCGAGTCCGGGGTCGGGGGTGACACCCGCCCACAGCACCTGCGGCCGGTGATAGTCCGGGAACACACCGAATCCGGTGATCTGCAGCGTCAGGGGACGGGGCTCGGGGCCCGACCCCGCGGCGCGCTGCAGGGCCTCGCGGAGCTCCGGCTCCCGCGTTTCCTCCACGTCGCCCAGAAACTTGAGACTGAGGTGAATGTTCTCGGGACGCACCCACTTCACCGGCAGCTGCTCCGGGCGCTGGCGCAGGGCCGCGAGGGCGTCCCAGAGCTGCTGGCGTACGCCCGCGGGAAAATTCAGGGCGACGAACGCTCTAACAGGCTCCCCCGGCGGTACCCGCGCGGGTCGACCTCGACCTGCGCGAATCCCAGTGTCGTGAGATGAGCCGTGATGGCGGCGCGTCGGGCTTCGATCCACGGAATCCACTGCGACTCGACTTCCAGCCGCGCGCGGTCACCGAGGTGCCGCACGCGCAAGTCACCGGTGACTCCTAGCTCGCGTAAATACGTTTCGCCCGCTTCAACCTGTTTCAAACGCGAGGGCGTGATGGAGAGTCCGTACTGCACGCGGCTGGAGAGGCACGGCGCCGCGGGAGCGTCCCAGGTGGGCAGACCCAGCTCGCGGGACGCCGCGCGGATCTGGGCCTTGGTGAGTCCTGCCTCGGCGAGCGGTGATCGCACCCCGGCAGCCACGCCCGCCGCCTTCCCCGGCCGATGCTCACGCAGATCGTCGGCGTTCGTACCATCGCACACGACCGCGAACCCGCGCTCGCGTGCCAGCGGCACGAGCCGCTGCCAGAGCTCGGTCTTGCAGTAGAAACAGCGGTTCGTCGGGTTGGCGAGGTAGTTCGCGTCCTCGAGCTCATGCGTCGCGATCTCGACGAGCGGGACGTCGAACCGGGCCGCGATATCGCGAGCGACCCGCCACTGCGCGTCCGGATACGAGGCGCTGCGGCCGATCGCGGCCAGCATCCGATCCTTGCCCAGCTCCTGCCGCAGCACGACCGCGAGAAGCGCCGAATCCACTCCGCCCGAATAGCCTAGCAGGGCCGAGGGAAGCTCGCGAATCAGGGCGCGCAGCGACTCCATGGGCGGAATAGTACTCCCGCCACTGTCCTAATCCAAGGACAATTCGTTTGTCAAAACCGGATATTCCGTCGGGCAGGAACTCATTAGAGTTATGATGCGTTCAACGACAGACCGTTCCAGCAACGGATAGTCGGATAATCGAGCGGGGAGCTTCCCAAATGGCCACCAAGACTGAGCTCGACGCGACCGACCGACGCATTCTCCGCATCCTCGCGCAAGACGGACGCGCGAGCTACCAGGCCGTCGCCGATGAAGTCGGTCTCTCCCGGCCCGCCATCATGGAGCGCGTCAAGCGTCTCGAAGAGTCGGGCTACATCCGCGGCTATCGCGTACAGCTCGACCGCGGCAAGGTCGGGTTGCCGGTGACGGCGTTCGTGGCGGTGCGGTATGGCTCGAGTGATTACGTCGGCGACGAGCCGCGCATGCGGGAGATGGAAAAGCATCCCGGCGTGCTCGAATGCCATCACATTGCCGGTGACGACTGCTACATCCTCAAGGTCGTGGCGCCCGATCTCGAAGGCGTCCAGGAAATCCTGCGCGATTTGCGCGGGCCCAACCCCCAGATGAACACGCGCACGACGATCGTGCTGTCCACGCTGTTCGAAAAGCCGGGCTTCATCCCCACCGAGCCCGATTGATGGGGGCGGCGCTCAAGGGCAAAGCGCTCATCGCCTACCTGGTCGTCTGCGTCTTCTGGGGCTCGACCTATCTCGCGATCAAGATCGGCGTCACGGAGCTGCCGCCATTTCTGTTCGCCGGACTGCGCTTCCTCACCGGCGGTCTCGTGCTTCTCGCCATCGCCCGGGCGCTCGGCGACCCGCTGCCGCGCAAGAACGACTGGCGCACACTCGCGATCGTCGGCCTGCTGTTGCTCGCGGGGGGTAATGCGTTCGTCGTCTGGTCGGAGCAGTACATCGCCTCGGGGATCGCGAGCATCTTCGTGGTCACCGTCGCCATGTGGACCGCGTTGTTCGACGCGGTCATCCCCGGCGGATCGTCGGATTTGAATTGGCGCATCATCGCCGGTCTGTTGCTCGGCTTCCTTGGCACGCTGCTGCTGGTGGGCGCGACGCCCGCCGAAATCCTCGCGGCCGACAAGCGCGGGCCGATCGCCTTGACGATGGCGAGTGCGTCCTGGTCGCTGGGCACCGTGTACGCCAAGCGGCATCCCACGCAGGCCAGTCCGTACATGGGCGCGGCGTTTCAGATGATCGTCGGGGGCGGCGCGGTCGCGCTCATCGGCACGCTGCTCGGCGAATGGCCGTCCTGGCACCTGAGCGCGCGCGGCATCGGCGCGATCGCCTATCTGGTGGTCTTTGGATCGGTGCTCGGCTACAGCGCCTATTCATACGCGCTGCGCCATGCGTCCGCCACGATCGTCGGCACGTACGCCTACGTCAACCCCGTGATCGCCGTGTTGCTCGGCTGGCTCCTGCTGCACGAACCTGTGGGTGGCCGTACGTTCATCGCGATGGCGATGATACTCGGAGCGGTGATCTGGATTCAGTTCTCGTATAAGCTGCGCCGGGCTGATGGGCGGATGGGCGGATCGGCGGAACCACCACAGCCCATCAGCCCATCCGCCCGACCGCCCGTCGGTCCCGAGCCCGAGGCGACTACATGAGTCCGAAGCTCCCTCAGGATGCGGTTCTCTTGGTCGTCGACGTCCAGAAGGGCATGGACGTCTACGCCAAGCAGTACAACCGCAACAACCCCGAGCTCGAGCGGAACATCGCGCGATTGCAGGCCGCGTGGCGCAAGTCGGGCCGCCCGATCATCCACGTGCAGCACCTGTCGACCGAGTCCCAATCGCCGCTGCGGCCCGGACAACCCGGCGTCGAGATCAAAGACGAAGTGCGGCCCCTTCCGGGAGAGCCGGTGGTGCAGAAATCGGTCAGCAGCGCGTTCATCGGCACCGCCCTCGAAGCGGATCTGCGCCGTCGTGGCTGGACGACGCTCGTCGTCGTCGGGATGCAGACCAACATGTGCGTCTCGACGACCGCCCGGATGGCCGGGAACCTCGGCTTCACCACCTACGTCGTGTCGGACGCGACCGCGACATTCGACAGCATCGGGCCCAACGGCAAACGCTACGCATCGGACCTGGTGCATGACGTCGCCCTCGCGGACCTGAACGGCGAATTCTCGACCGTGCTGGATACCAAGACCGTACTGGAGCGCGTCTCATGAACGTCCGCAAGGTCAATCTCACCGAGATGTTCGGCCGGTTTCAGGATCAGTGGAGTCCCAAGATCGTCGGGGAGGTCAACGACAGTCTCGTGAAGCTCACGAAGCTCACGGGCGAGTTCGTCTGGCACCACCACGAGCGTGAGGACGAGTTGTTTCTCGTCGTGAAGGGCCGGCTGCGCATGAAGCTGCGAGACCGCGATCTCGTGATCGAGCCGGGCGAGTTCGTCATCGTCCCGCACGGCGTCGAGCATCTGCCGGTCGCGGAGGAAGAAACGCATGTCTTGCTGTTCGAGCCGAATTCCACACTGAACACCGGGAACATTCGCAATGAACGCACCGTCGCCAACCTCGATCGGCTCTAAATTGATCGCCCGCATCTGGCATGGCGTGACCGACGCCGCGCGGGCCGACGAGTACGCGGACTATCTCGAGCGCACGGGCGCTCGCGAGTGCCGCGCGACCCCCGGTAATCGTGGCGTCTACGTCCTGCGGCGCATCAAGCAGGATCGCGCCGAGTTCACGTTCATCTCGTTGTGGGATTCATTCGACGCGATCCGGCGCTTTGCCGGAGAGGACTATGAGAAAGCCCACTACTACCCGGAAGACCGCGACTTCCTCGTCGAGCTCGAGGCCTTCGTCGACCACTACGAAGTCCTCGCCGGAGATTAGCCTCGACCCCCAGGGCGCGACGGGGTGGGAGGAGCTGCGCCAGCTCGGCCATCGCATGGTGGACGAGATGCTCGAGTATCTGCGCACGGCGCGGGAGCGGCCCGTCTGGCGACCCGTCCCCGCCGACGTGCGCCGGCGGCTGTCCGGCCCCGCGCCGCGCGGGCCGACGACCGCGGCGGACGTGTACGAGGAGTTCAAGCGCGACGTGCTTCCCTACCCCACGGGCAACATTCACCCGCGCTTCTGGGGCTGGGTGATCGGCACCGGGACGCCGCTCGGGATGCTCGCAGACATGCTCGCGTCCGGCATGAATCCGCAGGTCGCGGAGTTCGACGATTCGTCGGCGGTGGTGGAGAACCAGGTGATCGGGTGGCTCGTCGAGCTGCTGGGACTTCCTGCCGGCACCCACGGGCTGCTCGTGTCCGGTGGCTCGATGGCGAATTTCGTGGGGCTCGCGGTCGCACGGAACGCGCGCGCGGGGTTCGACATTCGGGAGCACGGCGTGCATGGCGGGCCGAAGCTGACGGTGTACGCCTCGACCGAAACCCATTCCTCCGTGCGCAAAGCCGTCGAGCTGCTGGGGCTCGGCCATGATGCCCTGCGCTCGATACCGGTCACTGCCGATTACGCGATCGACCTGCAGGCGCTGCGCGAGACGCTGGCCGCCGACCAGGCCGCGGGCCGGCGCCCGATCTGTATCGTGGGCAACGCGGGCACCGTCAACACCGGCGCGACCGACGACCTGCGCGCGCTGGCGGAAATCTGCCGCGCCGAGAAACTGTGGCTCCATGTCGACGGCGCGTTTGGTGCGCTGGCGGCGCTCGTTCCCCAGCTGCGCCCGCTGGTCCGAGGACTCGAGCAGGCCGACTCCGTCGCGTTCGACCTGCACAAGTGGCTGTACATGCCGTACGAGGTGGGATGCACGCTCGTGCGCGATCAGAACGCGCACCGCGCCACGTTCAATGTGACCCCCGCGTATCTCGCGTCGTTCAACCGGGGCATCGCCGCCGGCGGCTTTCCGTTCGCCGAGCGCGGCGTGCAGCTCTCGCGCGGGTTCCGTGCCCTCAAAGTCTGGATGTCGTTCAAGACGCACGGCCTGGACGCCTTCGCCCAGCTGATCCATCAGAACGTCCGCCAGGCACACTATCTTGCCGGCCTCGTGACGAAGCATCCGCGGCTGGAGCTGCTCGCGCCAGCGCCGCTGAACGTCGTCTGTTTCCGGTTTGTGGCGTCGGGGGCGGACGAGGCGACATTGAACGTGCTCAACACCGAGATTCTGCTGCGGATTCAGGAAAGCGGGCTGGCGATTCCTTCGCAGACCGTGCTCAACGGCAAGTTCGCGATCCGCGTGGCGGTGACCAATCATCGCAGCCGCCGCGAGGATTTCGATCTGCTGGTGAAGGCGGTCGTCGAAACGGGCGCCGCAGTGCTGCGCGGCGCCTAGGCGTCCGGATCGGGCGTCCCGATGATCTTGCCTTCGATCGGGTTGCTGAACGACCGGACGGTGTGGTAGGCGAGGTCGATGTCCTTGGTTTTTCCGAATTCAGTGAGAATGTCGTCCCAGATCGCGGAGACGGTGCCCCGCCGGCGGCGCGGCTCGATCAGGTAGCGGATGGTGAGCACGATGCCGGACGGCGCGGTGCTGGTGTAGACGATCGGGGTCAGCTTCCTGTAGTTGATCAGAAACTGCTGTGACGCCGCGAGCAGGTCGCGCTCCGCCTCCGCGGTCAGATGCTCGGCGTGCTTAAACGCGATGGCCGTGAGAATCTCCTTCGCCTTCCGCCAATCACTCTCGTAGGTCACCAGCACCGGCACTTCGTTCCAGATGTACTTGAAGCCCTTGTCGTAGTTCGCGACGGGCTCGGTGAAGACCTGCTGGTTCGGGACGTGCACGATCCGGCCCGTGCTTTGGTCGGCATCCACCCACACGCCGATCTCGTTCAGGGTGAACTGGAACAGCCGGATATCGATGACGTCGCCTTTGTGCTTGGCGATTTCGATGCGATCGCCGACCTCGAACGGCCGCCGCCACACGATGAACGCCCACCCCGCGAGATTGGTCAGCGGATCCTTGAGCGCAATCGCGATCCCGGCGGACACGAGCCCGAGGAATGTGCCGAGCGCCCCGAAGCCCTCGAGCCACTCCCGGCCGATCACGAGGACTGCGATGGCGAGGGTGAGGTAGGTGATCGTCTTGCGCCAGCGGTAGCGCGTCCAGGGATCGGTGACGCGCCGGTAGACGACCGCCAGGACGACCCGCTCGATGATCCAGAGCCCCGCGATCACGATGATCGTGACCAGCAGGTGTGTCTGTACCGCCGGACTCAAGCCAAGACGACCCTGCAGCCAGTCGCGCACGGTGGCCAAAGTTACGGGTCCTCCTAGTTTTAGGCCACCGTGGCACAGCTGCACATCCTGCGCGACCTCGCCGTCATCTTCGCCGGCTCACTGCTGGTCATTCTAGTCTTCCATCGACTCAAGCTCCCCGCGCTCCCCGGCTTCATCGTCGCCGGCATTCTGCTCGGCCCGAACGCCTTCGGGCTCGTGTCCGATCCGCGGGATGTGGAAGGGCTCGCCGAGGTCGGGGTGATCCTGCTGTTGTTCACAATCGGCATCGAGTTCTCGCTCAGCCGGCTGAAAGAGATGGGCCGCCAGATCCTCGTGGGCGGTTTCTCGCAGATGGGCTTCACTATCCTCGCGACGCTGGCCGTGGGACTCGCGTTTCTGGACGGTTGGCGCGTGGCGCTGTTCCTGGGATTCCTGATCGCACTGTCGAGCACGGCGATCGTGCTGAAGGTGATGACGGACAAGGGCGAGATCGACGCTCCGCATGG
>QHUE01000348.1 GCA_003221825.1 Gemmatimonadota bacterium | reverse complement strand
AAGGGTTGATCCGCGCGCGCGTCTTCCCCATCGCGCCGGGCGAAACGCGGAAGATCACGCTCAAGTACACGCAGCTCCTCGACCGCGCCGGTGATGCCTGGCGGTTCCGCTACCTTGGCGACCGCAATCGCCAGAGCGCGCCGCGCAGCTTCCGCCTGGAAGTCGATAGCGCCGCGCGCTTCGGCGATCCGTATTCGCCGACTCATCACGTTCAGTTCACGCGCCGCGATAACCGCCTCGAAGTGACACTCGGCGATAACGCCGCGGGTGGGGACTTCGAGCTGCTGCTCCCCCTCGCCCGCGGGCTGATTGGCCTGTCGCTCATTCCTCATCATCCCGTCGGCGAGGACGGCTATTTCATGCTGCTGCTCGCGCCCGGCGCGGCCGCCGACGCGGCGGCGTTACGGCGTGATCTCGTCGCCGTGATCGACGTGTCCGGCTCGATGTCGGGCGAGAAGATCCAGCAGGCCCGGTCCGCGCTGATTCAGCTCCTCGGCTCGCTACGGGAGGGCGACCGGTTCCGGCTCGTGGCATTCTCGGGCGGCGTGCGTCGCTACGCGGAGGGATGGACCAACTTCACGACCGAAACGCGACGCGACGCGGAGAGCTGGATTCGTGGTCTCGACGCGGAGGGCGGAACGAACATCGCGGGCGCGCTCACGGAAGCGTTCGCGCAGGCGCCCGCCGAGCAGTCGCTGGGCGTCGTCGTGTTCCTGACCGACGGCCAGGCGAGCACCGGCGAGACGGATCCCGAGCGGATCGTCCAGCACGCTGAGCAGGGCCGCGGAAAGTTCCGGGTGTTCTCGTTCGGCGTCGGCGACGATGTGAATACGTATCTCCTCGATCGGCTGACCGAGCGCGCGCGGGGAACGACCGAATACATCCGGCCGGGCGAAAGCATCGAGCGCGCCGTCGGCGCGTTGGCTGCCAAAGTCGCCAGTCCGGTGCTCACCGACGTCACGATCTCAGCGGGCTCAGGGGTTGAGCTGTATGACATGCAGCCCGGGAACCTGCCGGACCTGTTTGCGGGAGACGAGATGGTCGTCTTCGGGAGATACCGTGGAGTGGGGAGTGGGGAGTGGACTGTGACGGTGCAAGGTCGCCGTAACGGCCGGCAGGAAGAGTTTCGGACGAGCGTGGGGGATCACGAGAACGCCGACGCGCGCTACATCGAGCAGCTGTGGGCCGCGCGAAAGGCGGGCGCGCTGTCGCGCGAGATCCGCTTGCGTGGCCAGACGCAGGAGATCATGGACGCCCTGAAACAACTCGCGCTGCGGTACGGGATCTTGACCGAGTACACCTCGTATCTCGTGCAGGAGCCCACGGTCGCGCTGCGCCGGCAGGCTGAGAATCGCGTGATGCAGGCGCCCGCTGCGGCGCCCGTCGATCAGGCAGGCGCGGGCTTCATCGGGCGCGCGGCGCAGGAGAAATCGATGGCCGACGCGTTCCGTCTCGATGCGGTCGTCGTGACCGGGACCGCCACTGCGTCCGAGCTGGATGAAATGCGGCGGGCGCGCGCGGGTATCAACCCCACCCAGCGCATCGGCGGCCGGCTCTTCATCATGCGCGACAGCACGTGGACCGACCTCGGCCACGGCGACTCGCTGCACGTGGTCAGCATCGCGCCATATAGCGAGGCATACTTCGCCTTGCTGAAACTCCTCCCAGATCTGCGGGAGGCGGCCGCGCTCGAGCCGGCGGTCCTGGTGGCCGGGCGGCACGCGAGCATCAAAATTGGAGCGGGTGGAAAGACACGGTGGAACCCCGGTGAATTGGAGCGCCTGGTGAGAGAGTTTCGCGGATGAGCACGTGCGGCGTGCGGCGTAGAAGCGTTCGCGCGCGCACTCGTACATCGGCCGGAGAATACGCGGGGATGGCTCTTTGTGGTGGCGGCCAACATGGCAAGTGACGAAGCGCGGCGGGCGGCGCGGGAAAAGCGCCACCTTACGCTGCTGAGGAGTGAGCCGGACGCGGTCCACACGTCGCCCGAGGAAGAGATCGATGCCGCGACGGACGCAGTGCGCGTCCGTGCAGCGCTCGAGCAGCTGACCCCACGGGACCGCGAAGCATTGCTCCTCTGGGACGCGGGGATGTCATACGACCAGATCGCCGCACAGACGGGATTGGCGCGCGGCGCGATCGGCACCACGCTGGCGCGAGCGCGCCGGAGACTGGTCGAAGCCTATGACGCGGGACGGGAAGGAGGAGAGCATGTCGCACGTGGATGAGGGAACCCTGCACGCGTACCTCGATGGCGAGCTGCCCTCCGTCGAGCGGGCAGCGGTCGACCGTCACATCGCTGAATGCGCGACGTGCCGAGCGAGTCTCGCCGAGGAGCGGGCCCTGCTGGAGCGGGCCAGTGCTTTGCTGGGATCGGCGCGACCCGTCGAACGCCCGGCGCCACCGTTCGAACAGCTGCGCCGTGCGCCACAGCGGTCGTCGTGGCGTGTGCGCAGATCGGTTGCGTGGGCCGCCTCGATCGTCCTGGCGCTCGGGCTCGGCTACTACATCCGGAACCCGGAATTCCGCATCGCACCGCAGGCGGCGCCACAGCCCGTGAGCGTCGCGCAGAATCGCGCAGCAGCACCGCCGCAGGAAGAGAAAGCGGTCGCGCGTCTGCAACCGAGCCCCGCAGGTCGCCGTCCGCCCCCGCCCGCCCCGCCCGCCGATGAGCTGGCGTTTGCCGAACGGCAGCGCGAAGCAGGCGTTGTCGCGAGTGCGCCCGTTGCACGAGCCGACAGTGTGGCGCCAAGAGAGCCTCTGCACCTGGACGCGGTAGTCGTGACGGGCCGTGCTGCCGCGAACGCTGCGGCTGCTGCTCCCACGCCACAAGATCGCTCGACCCTGACCGAGTGGCCGATTATCAGCCGGAGCGCCGCACGTTCGCTCCTCGGCACCGACCCCGTCGGGCTTCCTGGCCTCGCGACGCGGAGAATCCGGCGCAGTCCCCGAACCGATGGCACGGTCGTCGTCGAACAGGCGCTCGATTCAGCGACGTTCATTCAGATCTTCCAACGGCCTGCCAGCCCTGCGGCACTTTACGACTCAGCACAGGGATACGCTCGCGGATTCGAGCGTTCGCGCACCGATCGACTACTCGCACGTTTTGTGGGAAGGTTGCGGGTGGAGATTGCCGGCCCCGTGTCGGCGGACTCGCTCAACCGCCTGCTCGAGCAGGTCGCGCCACTGCCCTAAGACTCGCCGCGCCTCCACCCGATCAGCTCGGCGACGACGCTGACGGCGATCTCTTCGGGTGTGACGGCGCCGATGGGGAGCCCGACGGGCACCCGGACCC
>QHUE01000347.1:1546-3564 GCA_003221825.1 Gemmatimonadota bacterium | reverse complement strand
GGCGTTGGGCGCGCGCGACGCGCGGCCGCGGCGGTCGAGCGTGCTGCGGCGCTCCGACCCGCGGCGGCGGTCTACCACGCGCCGGCGTTCGACGGGCACCATCATCAGATACTGCCTGCGCGGGTCGGCCCGGCGATCGGTGCCGGTGCGGCGGTCAGACCACAACCGGGTGAACGTCATTAACCCTGACCTTGTCCGGACGACACGGCGGAGACCCCGCACGCGAGCGTGAGGATCAGGAATCGAGGCACATTGTTCACGGAAGACATATGGTTGCGGGCCCGGCGAAGCTACTACGAAACCAACCATTTGTCGAATCGTACCATCAAAGGATCATGATACCTCTCACGCCCGTCGCCGCCATCGTGCTGGCTTTGCAGACAGCTTCTTCGCCGCGCCCTCCGACGGCGCCGAACGCCACCACCGCCGTGGCGCAGCGCGCCACCACGCCACCGGTGATCGATGGGAAGGACAACGACGCCGTCTGGCGCCTGGCGCCGGTCATCAAGGACTTCCGCCAATTCCAGCCGACTGAGGATGGGGCTCCGAGCCTGCCGACTGAGGCGAAAGTCGCCTACGATGATCAAAACCTGTACGTGTTTGTGCGAGCGTTCGATAGCCATCCCGACAGCATCAAGAAGCTCCTGGCCCGCCGTGACGTCCGCATCTGCTGTGATCAAATCAAAATCGTCATCGATTCCTACCACGACCGTCGTACCGGCTTCGAATTCGCCGTAAATCCTGGGGGCGTGAAGAGAGATTATGCGATGTACGGGGACGACCAACAGGAAGACGACGCGTGGGATGGCGTCTGGGAAGTCGCGACACAGGTCGACTCTCTGGGCTGGACTGCGGAGTTCCGCTTTCCGCTGTCGCAGCTGCGGTACGCGCACGGGCCGAGCAACGTCTTTGGATTTGCCATCTGGCGCGACATCGATCGGCACGGCGGCGAGCGCGTCGGTTGGCCCGTCTATCGCCCCTCGCGGCGCGGCTTTGTCTCGCAGCTCGGCGACCTCGTCGGCCTCGAGGGACTGCCCGCGCCCCGGCGTGTGGAGTTCGCACCATATGCCGTGACGAAGAACGTGCCCGAGGCCGGATTTCAGCACAACCAGAAGTTTGATGGCGGGGCCGACATCAAGTACGGGATTACCTCGAACATCACGGTGGACGCGACCGTCAATCCCGATTTCGGGCAGGTCGATGCGGACCCGTCGGTCGTGAACCTCACGTCGTTCGAGACTTTCTACCAGGAGCGACGCCCGTTCTTCGTGGAGGGGACGGGTATCTTCAGTTTCCCCGTCGACTGCAGCGCGGTGAACTGCGGCCCGGAAGGCCTCTTTTACTCGCGACGGATCGGGCACGATCTCAGCCGGATTCTCGGTGCCGCGAAGATCTCGGGTCGATTGGCCAGCGGTCTCACGATCGGCGCTGTAGAAGGAGTCACCAAGCGGGCGGAGGTCGGCGGTGCCACCGTCGATCCGCTTACGAACTATGGTGTGCTGCGCCTGTCGCAGGATCTGCGCAAAGGGCAGAGCGGCTTCGGCGTCATGGCGACCGCGGTGAACCGCAACGTCGACCAGTTCACCGACGGCCTGCGTGACCAGGCCTACGTCGGTGCCGCGGATTTCCGCCATCGATTCCACGGCGGCACCTACGAGCTGACGGGCTCGCTCGATTTCAGCACGGTCGGTGGCAGTGCAGCCGCGATAAACGCCACGCAGCGCAAGTCGACCCATCTCTACCAACGTCCCGACAATCACCTCAACTACGACAGCACACGGACCTCTCTATCCGGGAATTCCGAGGAGATTCTGCTCACGCGTCGGAGCGGATTCATTCAGGGCCAGACGAGCTATCTGCGCCGCTCCCCCGGTTTCGAGGTCAACGATCTCGGCTTTTTGTTCAGTGCCAATCAGCAGCAATGGAACAACTGGGTCAGTCTGAACTGGACGCAGCAGACGAAGACGTTCCAGCGCGCGTTGTGGAACTTCAACTGGTGGCAGTACTGGACGACGAGC
>QHUE01000347.1:0-1528 GCA_003221825.1 Gemmatimonadota bacterium | reverse complement strand
CCGTTCGACGTCGTTCGGTTGGAGTCCGGAGATCGACGTGCGCATCTCTTCGCGCTTCCGCGGATCGGTGAGCGCCAATATTTCGCACGACATTGCCGATCGGCAGGACTTGCCTCCCAAAGACTCGCTGGGCGTGCACTACCTGTTTGCCCACATCGATCAGAAGACGGTTTCGACGACGTTCCGCGTGGACTACACGGCGACACCCACACTTACGGTTCAGCTCTATGCATCACCTTTCGTGAGCAAGGCGCATTATTCCAACTTGCGTGAGCTGTCCGCGACGCCTCGGGCGGAGGCGTACACAGACCGTTATCAGCCGTACGCGGGATCGTCGCCGTTCTTCCAGGACTTCAACTCCAAGTTCTTCAACTCGAACCTGGTGGTGCGGTGGGAGTACCGGCCCGGCTCGACGCTGTTTCTGGTCTGGAGTCAGGGACGCGACGACTTCGAGCCGACGATGGGTACCCGCAATGTCTCGGGAGACTTCAATCGGCTGTTCAATACCTACCCGAGGAACACGTTCCTCGTGAAGGCCTCGTATTGGCTGAACCGCTAGCGCTCTCTTGACGTCTGCCTGACGGCAGGGCTGCTTCGTACCGGCGTCCCCACGGGAGCCCCACATGGATCGCCGGGTTGCGGTGCCGCTGGTGCTGTTGGTCTCAGCCTGCATTCACGTCTACCAGAGCATCCGGCCTCGCCCGCTGGATCCCCACACGCCCGTCACCGTGACGACGCCCGTAAAGGCGCATCTCGTCGACGGGAGCACCGTGGTCTTTCTCGCGGGCGTGACCGTGGACTCGGGGCAAGTGCGGGGCGACGGGAACCGCTACAGCCTCACGCTGCGAGACTCCGCCGCGGTCAGTAGCATTCCGCTCGACAGCATCGTGGGCCTGGAAGCCTTCGAGCAATCGGTCAACGGCTTCTCGAGCTTCGCTGTCTCCGTGCTCGCGACGGGCGGAACGGCGTTGGTTGTGGGAGCGCTCGCAGTTGCCATTTTCGGCTCCTGCCCAACCGTCTACACCGACAGCGCCGGCACCGCAGTGCTGCAGGCGGAAGGATTCTCCTACAGCATCGCGCCGATATTCGAGAGCCGGGACGTCGATCGGCTCCGTATCGTAGAAGCTGCCGATGGGTCGGTGCGCCTCGAAATCCGCAACGAAGCGCTCGAGACGCACTACGTGAATCATCTCGAGCTGTTGGAAGTCACGCACGGACGCGCGGAAACGGCCCTCGTGGACGAGCTCAATGGGCTCGTCGTCGTGGCCGATCAACACTCGCTCACGCGCGCAATGGATCGGCGGGGTCACGACGTCACCGGCCCGCTCGCCGCCGAAGACGGCAACGTGTATCGCACCGCTGCCCAAACGATGGAACAGGCGCAACTCTCCGACCTCGATGACTGGATCGACCTGGCCGCTCCCGCGCCGCCGGGCGCGGACAGCGTGGCAATCGTGCTGCGCCTCCGGAACTCGCTCCTGAACACCACTCTCCTCTACGACGTGATGCTGGGCGACCCCGGGGCGCG
>QHUE01000346.1 GCA_003221825.1 Gemmatimonadota bacterium | reverse complement strand
GGACGGCGACGGCGATCAGGAGCTTTTGCGTTTGCGTCATGGCAGAACAGTAATGTGCTTGCGTGCGTGGTTCCAGGTTCCTAAGCTTGGGCCGTGTCCCGCGTGATCGTCGTAGCGGACGCCCATCTCGGTCAGGTGCCGCCCGCCGTCGGGACGGCCTTTCACGCCTTCCTGGACGAGGTCCCGCAGCCCGGCGATCACCTGGTGCTCGGCGGCGATCTGTTCGACTTCTGGTTCGAATATCAGAGCGTCATCCCCCGTAAACATTTTGCCACCGTCGCGAAGCTGCAGGAGGTTCGTGCCCGTGGCGTACCGATCACCTTCGTCGGCGGCAACCACGATCGCTGGGGCGGGACATTCTTTACGCGGGACCTCGGGATTGAGTTCTTCGGCGGCGCCGCGGAGCTGGATCTCGGCGGGCGGCGTGCCTTTGTGACGCATGGCGATGGTCTCACCGAGCAGCACTGGAGCGGGGCGCTGATGCACCGCGTGCTGCGTCACCCGATCACGGTGGCGGTGTTTCGCGTCCTGCATCCGACGATCGGCTTCTGGATCGCCGACCTGTTCTCACGACATCTCGCCGACAATACAAAGGACCGCTCGGTGCTCGACCGAGCCGCCGTCGCGCAGCGAAAGTGGGCGGCCGACTTTCTGACCCAGCACCCCGATGTGGAACTCGTCATCATGGCGCATACGCATCGGCCGGTGGCGGACCAGCTGCCGGACGGGCGCGCCTACCTGAACCCGGGAGCGTTTCTGGATGACGGACGTTACGCCGTGATCACGCCCGCCGGAGTGGAGCTGAAACAGTTCACAACGGCACAACTTCGACCTGCTTGAGCTTCTCCCCGAGGAAGAGGACGCCGACCTTTCGGAACCGCGCCTCGTCATCCGAGACCACGAAGCGATGGTCATGACTCCCACCGTTCGCCAGCAGATCCAGCCGCTGTAGCTCTCGCGACACCGCGGTGGCGGTTTCCTCCGCAGAGTCGACCAGTTTCACATCGGGTCCCATCACGCGGGCAAGCAACGGCTTGAGCAGGGGATAATGCGTGCAGCCCAGCACTAGAACGTCTACCTTCGCACGCCTGAGCGGCTCTAAATACTCGCGCGCGATCAGCTCGGCCGCGGGATGCTCGAACCATCCCTCCTCGACGAGCGGCACGAACAGCGGACAGGGCTGGCTATGGACGCGCGCGTCGGAGCGCAGCGCCTTGATCGCACGCTCGTACGCGCCGCTGGCGATCGTGCCGGCCGTGCCGATCACCCCGATCGTCCCCGTTTGCGTCGCCGCCACCGCCGCTCGCGCGCCCGGCTCGATCACCCCCACGACCGGCACCGACGAACGCTCCTGCAGGTAGCTCAGGGCGTGCGCGGTGCTGGTGTTGCAGGCGACGACCACGGCCTTCACGCCGCGCTGTAATAGAAAGGCGAGAATCTCGGCGCTGTAGCGGCGGACCGTATCGGGCGACTTGGGGCCATACGGCACGCGGGCGGTGTCCCCGAAATAGATGACGGATTCTTGGGGTAGGCGCTCGAACAACGCGCGCGCGACGGTCAGTCCCCCGATTCCGGAATCGAAGACGCCAAGTGGAGCCTTATTCATGGATCGGAACGCTGATGCCGATGCCGCCGGGAAACGCACGGACTTTGAGATCGGGGGGGAAGTCGCGGAGATGGGCCGAGACGTAGGCCTCCGCACCCGAGAAGAGATGATTGAAGACCCAGAGCACGAGCCAGTCCTGCACTTCCTGCCGTTTGAGCCGCAGGTTCTTCGAGTGAATTTCCTTGAAGTAGTTCGCTTCCTGTTCCGCCTTCAACGTCATCATGGCGGTGACACCTTCCCACGCCACGAACACCGAGCCGCGACCACATTCCATCGTTCCCTCATTCCATCGTTCCTCATCGGGCCACCAGTACGTTCCAGCGTCCCCGCTCCAACTCCACCGTGCATTCGTTGACCCCCGGTTCGCGCAGCTCCCCATCCACGTGCAGCACGAGCGGCTGCTCCGGCGAGCGAATGACGAGCTTGGCGGTCTTGATGAGTGCGACCTCGCGCATGGTGAGGTGGGTGCCGCGCATGACTCGTGGAATCGCGACGAGAAAGCGCGGCAAGGACACGCGGCGGATCAGACACACATCCATCTTGCCGTCCGCCGGATCGGCGTCGGGGGCGAACCGATAGCTGCCGCCTGCCGTCGTCCCGTTGCACACCTCGACCATCATCATGTACCCCCGCTCCCGAAATCCGGGCGCCACGACTTCGAAGACGGGCGGCTCGAACTTGAAGAACGTCTTCACGATGGGCACGAGATAAGATAGAAAGCCGCGCAGGTGCGGCATCGCGTTGCGCGCCTGCACGACGGCAGGCCCGAATCCGAAGCCGACGCTGTTCACGAACCATTCGTCGCACACACGACCCGCATCGAACCGCCGGGACCGGGCGGTGACGAGGCGGGCCACGGCGCGCACGGGATCGTGCCCATACACCCCCACCAGCTTGGCAAAGTCATTGCCGGAGCCGATCGGGACGACGCCGAGCGCCGCGTCGGTGGCAGTGCGGAGCAAGCCGTTGGCCACCTCGTGCACCGTGCCGTCGCCGCCGACGGCGATCACATGCTTCGCCCCCTGCCGGACCGCCGCCGCGGCCAGCTCCCGGCCGTGACCCGGCCCGTCCGTGCGGGCGACATCCACGGCCCACCCTTGCGCACGGAACGCCCGCGCGACGACGGATTCGGCGCGTCGCGCAGCGCCTCGTCCCGCAGCCGGATTGAGGATGACGTGGGCATGAAGCACGCGGCAGACAAGATACCTCTTGTCTGCCGCGCCAGGACGTGCAGTTAGACGCTGACGTTACTTCGCGAGATACTGCTCTTCCCAATCGACGGCGAACTCGACGCTGCAGCGGCCGCACATCATGCGGGTGGGCCGGCCCCGCAGCGGGACCCGGTCCCGGCACGAGGGGCACACGGCGTAGTGTTCCCCAATCTCGAGCGAACGGGGAACACTGCGCGGACGCGGAACGACCGTCCATTTGCGCGGAGGCGAGTTCGACATCTGAAGGAACGCACGCACGACCGCGACGGGCGTCCCCTTCACATCAACCACGGCGGCGAGGCCTTGGGCCTTGATGAGCCGGTACCAGGCGCCACGCCGCAGATTGCAGTTCACATCGGCTTGCAGACGAGCCCACACCATCAGTACTCTCGGGCGACGAGGGGACGAGAAGAGTAATGCGCAGCAACCGAGTTGGAAGTGACGGCTGTCACTCTAAGCTTTGACGCCATTGCCCTCCGCCCAGTTAATCTCGAACTCCTGGCGGCATTTCACGCACTCGAGCGTGCGCACGGTCGTCTTCTTCGGCAGCGGCGCCCGCGCACGGCAATTCGGACACACGCCGTAAATTCCCCGAAGATGCGGTGGCGCTTTCCGATCCTGCAGGCGCGCAAACAGAATAGCCATCACGGCTCCTGGTGCGGGAGACGAGAATGGGCGCGGGCACAATATACTGATCAGCGCAAGCGGGGGATGTCCTAACCTGGCGTCAGGAGTTGTCCCAGCCGATGTCGAAATAGCCGTTGCACTTGGGACAGCGCATGCTGGCCGTACGCTCTTCCAGCCGGGCGCGCTCCCGGCAATTGGGACAGACGCCGTAGCGCGCGCCCCAGGTCATCGGCAGCCGCGCGGAGCGTGTCGGCCGCGGCACGACGGTCCAGCGTGTAGGCCGTGTGGGCAGAATCTCGAGCGACGGGCGCGGGAACGCGGTCGGGGTGCCGTTGACGTCCAGCACGGCTTCGAGCGGCGTCAGGCGCACGACACGATACCATGCGCCCCGGCGCAGGTGTCCGGCTTCCGCAGGGCGCAGGCGAGCCCACTGAGCCGTGCTCATATCATAGGAATTGTGACCGGCGGGGGAAAAGTCAACTCTGCGGTGGCGGGAGCGTGTGGGAATCGAACCCACCGAGGCCCGTTAGAGCCCCAAACAGTTTTGAAGACTGGTCAGGCCACCAGACCCAATCCGCTCCCAACGCAGGGATTGCCGATGATTCGGTAGACCGCTAACGCCTGGTTCCCCATCATCCGTCGAAAGGCGGCCGGAAAGCTCACCACGAATCGGTCGAGATATACGGCCTCTGCATCCGAAGCTGGTGGCCCCGTGATCACGTAGCTGGCGCCGATCTCCGCGATATACTGCCATAAGCGGCAGCGGTCGTCGGCGATGAGGGGTGCCGACGCCCGGCGGTCCGTGAAGAGCGCCAGCGCGCGCGGCTTGCTGAAGACGAAGATAGCCTCAGGAGGGGTCGCCTGCTTCACGAATTCGAAAAGCTCGACGCTCTCGGCTGTGGCTACTCCCTCAGCTAACGGTCCAAAGCGCATCGTCGAGTATTTCGCGCCATACAGCAACGCGACCACCACGGCGAGCACGACGATTACGCGGTTGCGTAACTGAAGTGGAGCATTCAGCCCGCGAACGCCAAGCATGCAGTAGTAGAGGTAGAACGGGATCAGCGGTATGAGAAACCGTGTGCCCTGATTCGCCGGCCACAGCAGTACGGGCACGGTGTAGAGCCACGGGAAGATTTCAATACCTGTCGACCCCAACCGCAGCGCTCGGGCGTAGCCATACACCGCGAATCCAGCCGTCACCACAAACGCGACCTTTCTTCCCAACTCGGTGTACCCGTTCGCCCAGATGTCCGACAATGCCCGCAAATAGGCCACCGCGTTGCGCACCACGGTACCGGCTGAGAGCGAGAGTTGGTCGAAGTAGCTTGCGTCCCGCGCTCCGACGGCGTACTGCACCCCGGCCAAAACGATTGCGACCCCGCACGTCACCGCCGTCATCTGACTGACGCGCCGCGTACGCACCAAGTCGTGCAACAGGAAACAGGGGATCAGGACGACACCCAGCACCCGGGTCGCCACGGACACATAGGTCGCGACCCCCGCCAGCACGGCAAACGCGAGCCGACGGCGATTGTCCAGTTCCTCCACGCGTTGAAAGAGGTACAGGCTGAGCAGCGTGAAGCAGAGGAACGGGATGTCCGAGAGCACATCATCTTTGA
>QHUE01000345.1 GCA_003221825.1 Gemmatimonadota bacterium | reverse complement strand
CAGCTCGCGGGCCTGAAGGCGCGCGGCGGCGTCGTCCTTGGGCTCTGCGAGCGGCGCGAGCTGGCGCGAGGCGAATTCGCTCACGCGCTCCGCCAGCGTCACATGTTTGTCGTCGAGAAAGGCGCGAATCGGCGCGGTGTCAACCATCAGATGAACTTGGGGTCGCGTTTGGCGCGGAAGGCCTCGTGCGCTTCGCGGAAGTTCGGTCCCTGCATCAGCTGCGCCTGGACTTCGGCCTCGTATGCGAGCGCCGCCTCGAAGTCGAGCGCGGCCTCGGCCTCGAGCGCCTGCTTCGTCACGCCGAGCGCGGCGGACGGTCCCAGGGCGAGCTTTTCGGCGATCGCGCGCGCTTCCGGAAGCACCTGGGCCTGCGGCATGACGCGACTGTACAAGCCGATCTCATACGCACGCTTGGCGTCCATAAAGTCGCCGGTCAGCAGCATCTCCGTCGCATGACCGTAGCCGACGATGCGCGGCAGCAGCCAGGCGGCACCCATATCGGCGCCCGACAATCCGACTTTTGTAAACAGAAACGCGATCTTCGCCGATTCCGCGGCAACACGGATGTCGCACGCCGCCGCGATCACGGCGCCTGCGCCCGCCACGGTGCCGTTCAGCGCGCCGACGATGGGGCGGCGGCAGCGGCGCATCGCGAGGATCAAGTCACAGGTGAGGCGCGTAAACTCCTGGAGCGCCTTGAGATCCTTGCCGAGCAGCGCGCCGATGATGTCTTCGACGTCGCCGCCTGAGCAGAACGCGCGCCCCGCGCCGGTGATGATGATCGCGCGCACACCCGGCTCGGTGTCGAGGCGCTGGAATGTGTCGCGTAGCTCCCTGTAGACCTCGAACGTCAGCGCGTTGAGGCGTTCGGGCCGATTGAGCGTAATCGTCGCGACCGAGGTCTTGGCATCGAGTTCATAAAGAAAAGACTTCATAAGACCGCGACGGCCTCGATTTCAACGAGAGCTTTGGAGTCCATCAGCGATTTCACTTCGACGACGGCCATCGCGCAGTAGTGGCGGCCCATATGTTTGCGGTGAACTTCGCCGAGCGGCGTGAGGTTGGCGAGATACGCGGGGCGATCGGTGACGTACACGACCATCCGGCCGATGTCTTCGGGCTTGCCGCCCGCCGACCGCACCACTTCGATCACGCGGCCAAGCGCGCCGTCCCACTGCGTCACGAAATTGCCGACGGGGACGATCTGACCGGCGACGAACAATACGCGCCCGCCCTTCTCGGCCAGCATGCCGTGATTCCAGCCGCTGGGCCGCGCACCAAAGACTTCAGGGTTGATGATCTCAAACGCCATGGGTTTTCCTCAGCCGGTGATCGTGATGGCCTTGCCGTTGGGCCGCTGGCCGTGCGGGTCACACAGCCTCAGGACCGCTTGCGCAACCTCCTCCGGCGTGATGAGCCGTTGCTGGCCCGCCGAGCCGAGCATGGCGGTGAGCGCCTCGGCAGGAGCTTTGCCGGTTTTCGCGACGACTCGCGCAACCGATTCCTTCGTCATCTCCGTGTCCACAAATCCGGGACAGATGGCGTTGCACGTCACTTTGGTCCCCTCGAGCTCCGCGGCGACGCTGCGCGTGAAGCCGACCACCGCATGCTTCGCGGCCGCGTAGGCGGCGATGTAGCGGGCACCGGCCAACCCCGCAACCGACGCAACGTTGACGACCGATCCCTGCTTTCGCATGACCATCGCCGGAATGAACGCTTGCGTACAGAGAAACGTACCAGTCGCGTTCACCGCGAGCACGCGATTCCAGTCTTCCAGCGTGATTTTGCCGAGCGGCGCGCTGTGCGCCGTGCCGGCGTTGTTGACGAGAATATCGACCACGCCGGCGCGCCGCGCCGCCGCCTGGGCGAGGCTATGCACGCTGGCGGGATCGGTGACGTCGCATTGCACCGCCCACGCCTTGCCACCGCCATCGCGGATTTCGGCGGCCACCTTCTCGATGCGGTCTGCGCCGCGGGCGGCGACGACAGTCGCCGCACCCTCGGCGGCCAGCGCGCGGGCGATCGCCGCGCCGATCCCCTGGCCACCACCCGTCACGACCGCGACCGCGCCGTCAAATCTCCGCAAGCACGGCCTCCTCGAGGATCGAGCCCAGCGCGTCGACCAGGCGCGCCCCTTCGTCCGCCGTCGCCGCCGCCGGATCGCCAAAGTAGGCACGCGGACCGCCAGCCGCTTCGAATGTGTGCTTGCCGGCCTTGATTGCCTTTGAGAGGGATTGGGGGTTCGGGGCTAGGGACTGGCGAACTTCATCGCGCACCGCATCCGCCCTTTCGCGCAGGACAATCGACGTTTCGAAC
>QHUE01000164.1 GCA_003221825.1 Gemmatimonadota bacterium | reverse complement strand
CGTCCACGCCTTTGAGGATGAGTTTGCGGCTGGCGTTGTAGTAGACCTGGCCGGGGACGGTGTACAAGTGGAATCGCGTTTTGAAGCCGCGAATCGTGCCGAGATCGACCGGGAGAAAATCGAAGAACAGGGTCCGCTCGGTTTCGGTCGCGAGCGAGATCATCTTGCCACGCGTGTTGGGCGAGACCTTCCCGTAAATGTGCTCCAGGTTGGTCGTCTTCCCGCCCAGGCCCGGTCCGTAATAGACGAGCTTGCAGTTGATCTCGCGGGACGCGTAGTTGATCATCGACATGGGCGCGTTCCCTTAACCGAAGAGTTTGTCAATTTCGTCTTCCGCCCCTTCGAGCAGGCCCTTCTGCTGGGCCTGACCCGTGCCGACCCGATTGAACATCTCCGCGAAGACTTTGTTTAGCTCTCCCACGACCGATTTGGCCTTGAGTTTCACGAGTCCCAGCGTGGCGCGCTGGTCGAACAGCACGACGAGAATCACCCGCTTGGCGACGTCCGCGAGATACATCGACTCGCGCTCGCCCTGATGCACGAGCGACGCGAATTCCGCTTCGCCGATCATCTTCGCGAGCTGATCGTTGGCGCTGAAGTCCGCGGCGGTCAGTGAGGCAAAGGCGGTCGGATCGAACTGCGGCGTTTCTCCGACGGTGGCGACGAGCTGGCCGTTGCGATCGACGAGCAGCGCACAGCGGGCGTTCGAGTCACGCAGGAACGCCTGCAGGTGCGTCTGGATTTGCTTGAAATCGTTCTCGTTGAAAGACCAGCTTGCGGCCCCGGCCATGCGCCTCCTAATGGATCAGTCGGTCTCCGACATGTCGCGCCGTGCCGCCAGCGCCTGGGCGATCGTCACCGCATCGGCGTACTCGAGGTCGCCGCCCACCGGCAGGCCCCGCGCGATCCGCGTGACGCGCACCCCGATCGGCTTCAGGATCTGTTGCAGGTACGTGGCGGTCGCCTCCCCCTCCATCGAGGGATTGGTCGCGACGATGACCTCCCGCACCTCGGAGCCGTTCTGCAGCCGCGCGAGCAACCGATCAAGATGCAGCTCGTCCGGCCCGACGCCATCCAGGGGCGAAATCCGGCCCCCCAGGACATGGTAGCGCCCGCGATAGCGGCCCGCCCGCTCGATCGCACCGACGTCGCCCGATTCCTCGACGACGCACAGCAAGGCAGCATCGCGCCGCGGGTCGCGGCAAATCGGGCATGGATCCTCATCCGAGAGGTTGCCGCATACCCCGCACGCCATGACCGTTCCGCGGACCCGCCGGATGGCGTCGGCCAACCGTTCCGCGGTTTCCGCGGGCTGTTTCAGCAAGTGGAACGTGAGCCGTTGGGCGGTCTTACGCCCGATGCCGGGGAGCTTCGCGAGCTCCGCCACGAGCTCCTCGATGGCGGACACGGGGGCCGGGGGCGGCGCCTAGAGCGGCAACTGGAATGGGAACGGCAGACCCGACGCCAGCTTCCGCACCTCGGCTTGATACAGCTCGGCCGCGCGCTTCTGCGCCTCTGCTACGGCGGCCAGCACGAGGTCCTCGAGCATCTCGACATCCCCCTGCTTGACTGCTTCGGGGTCGATCTTGATGCCGCGAATGTGCCCCCGACCGTCCACCGTGGCCTGGACCATGCCGCCACCGGCCGATACCGTCAAAGTCTGCTGCGCCAGCTGTGTCTGGATCTCAGTCAGCCGCCCCTGCATCTGCTGGGAGAGCTGGAGCAGGCTAGATAAATCCGCCATACGTCGAAAGTTACCCCGCGTGGCACTGTTGGCAAGCTATTCGAGCAGCTCCAAATCTAATGCGTCTACGGCGGCGCTCAGGGTCGGATCCTTGGCTCGCAGACTCTTCAGTCGCTCGGCGTTCGCCCCCTGCGGAGTCATCCGCTCCGAGCCGCCGGTTCCACCAGCTGCGATCTGCACGCGCGGCGCTTCGCTGATATAGGCGCCCAGGGCCTGGGCGATGGTCTCGCGCTGCCGTTCGAGCCCCTCGGCGTGCACGGCGTTACCGGGACGGAGTGTCACGGTGCGACCCTCGACCGCGACCACCTCTACCTCCGAAAGCAGACTGCCGAGCAACGGAGTTTTCCCGCGCGCGTCGCTGACGATCTTGGGCCAGACCGATCGCACGTTGTCGAGGGTGGGCTCTAACTTCTTGCCGACGGGCGGCGATTGAGGCGGCGGCGATCGGATTCACTGAGAATCGTGAGCAACCGGACGACGTCGGCGGGCGGGAGCTGCGGCGCGTACGCGCGCACCACCGCCATCAGGCCTTCGGTCAGTCCCTCGGGCTGGCCGCCGACGCCCACGAGCAGCAGCGCGCGCAGCGTCTCGCCGGCGCCGTTCACGAATTCGCCGAAGTCGGCGCCCGCCTCGAGCAGTCGCTCGACCAGCGGGAACACGCCCGCGGGATCGCGCTCGACGATGGCACGCAGCATATCGCCGTACAGCTCGTCGGGGATCAAGCCCAGCACTTCGCGGACGCGCGCGGCCGTGACCGGGCCCGCGCCGAACGACAGCACCTGATCGAGCAGCGAGAGCGCGTCGCGCATCCCTCCGTTCGCGCTTTTGGCAATGAGATGCATCGCGTCGTCCTCGACGTGCAGCTGCTCGGCTTTCGCGACGTCCTTCAGCCGAGCGACGATCGCGTGCGGGCCGATGCGGCGGAAATCGAAGCGCTGCAGCCGCGACAGAATCGGCGCTGCGGTGTTGGCGATCTTCTGCGGCTCGGTGGTCGCGAAGACGAACACGACGCGAGGGGGCGGCTCCTCGAGAATCTTGAGCAGCGCATTCCACGCCTCGCGCGTGAGCATGTGCGCTTCGTCAACGATGTAGACCTTGGACCCGGCGTCGGTGCTCGCCGCATACATCGCCCGCTCGCGCAAATCGCGCGCGTCATCGACGCCGCGGTTCGACGCGGCGTCGAGCTCGACAACATCCAGATTGGCCGCGCCGGTCCAGATCCGCCTGCAGGAGTCGCACTCACCGCACGGCTCGCCGGCTGCCGCGCGACGCTCGCAGTTCAGCGCCATGGCGAGGATGCGGGCCGCGGTGGTCTTGCCGACGCCCCGGGGACCGGCGAAGAGATAGCCGTGGGCGACCCGCCCCTGCGCGACGGCGCCGCGGAGCGCGGCAGCGACGTGCTCCTGGGCGATGAGATCGGCGAATTGCTTGGGGCGATACTTGCGCGCTAGTGCAATCATTGACTTCTAATCTACATCGGCGCGCGAATGATCAATGATCATTGAACATTGATCATTGATCAATGATATTTCAGGCGCCCCAGGTCCGCAGGCTTTCCGCTCGTGAACCGCGTCAGGCCCCCGCAGGGAGCAGCGCTAAACGATGCCGGGATTCGTTGCGGGGTGCCTGGGGCATTTTACTTCCAATAACCAATGTCCAATCATCAATGATCACTGATCAATGATCATTGAACATTGATCATTCGCCGTCATCGACAGTCTACTTTGCCCGGGGCGGCCCGCGGGGGCACCGTCACGGTGAGATACTGCCGCATGCCATTGGCGATGACGGCGAGGCTCGTCGTGCCCGGCTGATCGGGCTTGAGGGTCACGGTCCCGGCGGCGCTGTCCTGCGCCACGCCCGACACTCGAAAGATGCGCGCGTCGGCCACCGCGGCGCGCAACCCGAGGAGCGGCGTGGGATTCGCGAAGCCATCCTGCGCGGACACGCGCAAGACCACGCTCGAATCGGGTCGGATCACGACGTGGCCCCCTCCCGACAACGCGGCCGAGCCGCACACCACCACCAGCTGCGTCGCCGGTCCGGCCGCGACATTGAACGCGACTTGCTTCTCGACGATGCCGATCGACGCGATCACCGTCGCCGAGCCGACGCGCTCGCCTAACGTCACCCCCACGTGGACTTGCCCCGCGGCATCCGTCGGGGCTACGGCCGGCTGGATGCGGGCATTGACACCGGTGAACGTCACCGCCTGCCCCGAGAGCACGGCGCCGGCCGAGTCGCGCACCTCGAACACCAGCGCGCGGGGTAACTGCGCGCCGGCGGTCCCGCGCTGCCCACCGCCCAACACAAAGCCGCTGCGATCGGCCGACACTCTGTCCAGGACGCGTTGCACCTGTATGACCGCTTGTGGGGGAGGCGGTGGAGCGGGCGGAGGTGCTGCGGCTGGCGGTCTCGCTGTGGTCCGCGCACGAGTGGCCGCCGGCCGACGCGGCGCTCGGCGCCGTGCGCAATTGTCCACCGCCCCGAGCACCGAGGCATCCGCGCCGAGCAGGCGCAGATCGTTGCGATCGCGGTCGGTCGGCTCGAACGTCAAACAGTTTCGCCGCACGAGCTGCGCCAGCTCCAGCGGCGACATCATCGCCCCGGACAGCAGACGCACCAGATCGCTCTTGCGGAGTGCTGCCGGTCCCTGCAGCACGACCAGCGCGGCGAACACGGCGCTCAGGGCCGCGGGCATCCTGAACGCTCGAAGCCGCTTTCGACCGCGTCTACGGCCGCGTACATCGCCTGATCCTGCGTGGCGCGGCGCGCGTCGAACGACGCCATTCGCGCGCGACGCTCCACGTTGTACGTGGACCACAGGTTTTCGACCGACACGAGGCCGCTGGCCAGACCACCGCAATCCATCCGCCCGCTGGCGAACAACGCCGCTCGATCCTGGAAATTGCGCACCGCGCGCGACAACGAGTCCGACAGACGATCAAAGCGCGCGAATGGCGAGGCGGGCGCCACAGGCTGCGGCACAGGCACAGGCGCGGGCACTGGTGCGGCGGCAGGTGGCGGCACCGCCGCAGGGGGTGCGGTCGCGGCGGTGGGAGCGGGGGCGGTCACGGGTCGCCGTCGCGGCGCCGGTGGCGTGGGCTTTCGCGCCGTCACGCGCGCGACGAGTTGCTTCGCGCGGTCGAGCAGCCCGGTCCAGGGCGGCGGCACGCCGGGATTGCGAAGCACGACGTACCAATACCCCCCCGCCCCTGCGCCGGCGAGCAACAACAGAATCGCAACGCGCCGGAGCCAGGGACCGCGCCGCTTCCGGCGGCGCGGTTTGGGCGCCGGCTTCTTTTCCTCGTCTTCGTCGAGCAGCCGGAACGAGTGCGAAGGCGTGCGTCGCGGAGCCGGAGCCGGAGGCGGGGACGGCGACGAGATCGGTGGTGGAGGAACGGCACGCACCGATTCCGGCGTCACCGTCCAGGGAAGGTCGCCGGGTTTCTGCACAGGGGGCGGTGCGGACGAGGGCGGTGGCGGTGGTGGTGGCGGAGCCGGAGGCTTCGGCTCCGGAGGCTCGTCCGGAACAAAGACCGGCGCCGCAGGCCGCGTCTTGGAGGCGCTCTTGGGTGGTGGCGGAGGAGGAGTCGGCACAGGCGGAGGCGCCGGCTCGTCGTCCGCGCTGGTCTTGACGACGGGGATGTCATCGGCGCTCGACCGCATGATCCGGAAGCCGCGATCACCCGCCGGCTTAGTCTCTTTCTTCTTCGAAGGCTCCGGCGCCTCGGCTTCGACTTCCTCCGGCTCTTCTGCCTCGGGTGGCGGCGGCGGCTCCGGTGTCGAGACTTTGGGCCTCGGCCCCGTCAGCGTCGGACCGTACTGCTTGTAATTCCTCCACGTAATGAAGGAGCGCTTCTTCCCATCCGGCTTGATCGAGTCGGGTTGCAGCAGCTCGTAGAACGGCAGCGGCGTCTTATGCCAGTCGTCAGTCTGTGAGGATCGAAAGAATTTGCCTGTCACGCCGCCCGCTTCGGCGGCCACGAGAATCGCGACCTGCCAGGGATCGGTGAAGAATTTCTCGTGGGTCTCGACGTCGTGCGCGGTGAGGTATCCACCCTGCCCCGGATGGCTGTGGTACCAGCCGAGCAGCGTGCCGGCCGCCTTCTTGAGCTGCTCCTGCATTCGGTCCCACAACCGCGAGACAACGACCTCCGTCTTGTCACCGTAGATCGGCTGGCTGAGCTTCAGCGTCTTGTCGATGATGGCGTACAGCACGCCGTTTTCCGGATCCCGATACACATCCCCGATGAGGAACCCAAAAATCGCCTGGGTCGGCGAGCTCTTGACGTGTTCCTGGAGCGCGACGACGGCTTCCTGCTGAAAGAAGATGGGATACGGCGCGCGACCGCCCCCCGTTGGCTTGGCGCCCGGCAGGGACGGGTTCCACAGGATCGCCCGATCCATCGGCATGGGCTGCGCGCGAGGCTCGGGGCGCGGGCTCACCGCAGTGTCTCCAGGATGATCCGGGCGGCGCGCTCGACGTCGGCCCGGCTCACATCGAGATGCGTGACCGCGCGCAGGCGCCGCGGTCCCCACGGCGCAAGCCGGACTCCTGCCTGCGCCAGCCGCTGGGACACCGGCTCAGGTGTGTCACCGCTCCGCAGCAGGTCGACCATCACGATGTTCGTTTGCGGGTCGGACGGTCGGACGGTCGGACTGTCGGACAGTAGCTCGGCGAAGCGTTTGGCGTTGGCGTGGTCCTCACCGATGCGCGCGAGGTTGTGATCGAGCGCGTACAGTCCCGCTGCGGCGAGGATGCCCGACTGACGCATCCCGCCCCCCAGGCGTTTGCGGATTTCCCACGCGCGGGCGCGCCACTCCTGCTTGAATCCGAGGCATGACCCGACGGGACAGCCGAGTCCCTTCGAGATGCTCACCATCACCGTGGCGGCGCCTTGCGCCAACCGTGCCGGCGGCACTCCGGCCGCCACGGCGGCGTTCCAGAGCCGCGCCCCGTCGAGGTGGACTGCGAGTCGCGCGTCGCGGGCCGCGCGGACCAGCCCGTCTACCCCCGCGGCATCGAGCACCCGCCCGCCGGCGGTGCTGTGCGTGTTCTCGATCGCGAGTGCCGTGATGCGCGGGACGTGTGGCGATGGCACCCGCAGCGCGCCGCGGACCTGGTCGGCGGTGAGCAGGCCGTCGGGCGTGGTGATCGGCCGGATCTGCACGCCTGACAGCGCGGCGACGCCGGCCACCTCGGAGTGCACGAGGTGCGCGTTGGCTTCGAGCAGCAGCTCGGTGCCCGGCTCGGTGACCAGCGCGATGCCGGTCTGATTGGCCTGCGTGCCCGACGGGAAGAAGAGCGCGTCCCCGGTGCCCAGCAGCTCCGCGATGCGCTCCTCGAGCCGGCGCGTGGTCGGGTCGCCGTCGAGCACATCGTCGCCGACCTCGGCGTCCGCCATCGCGCGCCGCATGCCGGGCGACGGTCTGGTGACGGTATCGGACCGGAGATCGATCAGGGGCGTAGTCATCCGAGGCGCACGCGTTGCAGGCGTCGCATGCGCATCAGGTCGTACGTCTCCGCCACCTCGCCGCCGAGGAGAAACACATAGGCCGTGTAGTAGATCCACAGCAGGAACAGAAAGAGACCGATGAGATTCGCGTCCGACGCCACGCGGTCGAACGTCACGAAGCGCGTCACGTACAGCGCATACAGCCGTTTGGCGATCTCGAAGGCGACGGCGCAAAACACCGAGGCCACCACGCTGGTACGCCAGTAGATGCGCCGGCTGGGCAGGTACTTGAAGATCACGTAGAAGAGGGACGTGCTGAACAGGAGCGACGCGAGCTGCGATCCGACCCCGCGGGTCGTGGTCGCAAACGCGATCGCGAGGAACAGGGTCCCGGCGACGAACACCATCGCGATGTCGAGCAGCTTGGCCCTCGGCCAGGATCGGTTCTCCTCGGTGTCGAACACTTCGTTCAGGGCCGCACGCAGTCCCCCGAACATACGAGTCGAGAACCACAGGAACAGGGGCGCGGCGAAAAGCGTCAGGTGGCCGCGCCGGGCGACGAGATCGCCGAGGCCGCGCTCGATGAAGCCGAACTGTCCCGTCTCCCCACCGCTGGACTCGGGCAGAAAGCGCTCCAGCAGCTCGTGGACGTTCAGCTGATGAATGGCGAGCTGGTATTGGGCGAGGTAGCCGACGACG
This sequence comes from Gemmatimonadota bacterium, assembly GCA_003221825.1. GTDB lineage: Bacteria > Gemmatimonadota > Gemmatimonadetes > Gemmatimonadales > GWC2-71-9 > 20CM-2-65-7. The sequence goes on along the minus strand of QHUE01000164.1, from coordinate 24,198 downwards.
GCCAGGACGAGCCCGACGAACGGAATGGCAGTGAGGAGAATGTCGAACGACAGCGCGCCGGCGAGAAAGGGAATGTTGTCTTCGTAGGCTGCCTCGAGGGTGCGCCGGACGACGCCGGTGACCGTGCGGTGCCAGCCGCCTTCACGATTCACGCGAGCGGCTCGTCCTCCTCCTCGGACACAGGGGGCACCGGCGGGCGGGCCCGGGCGCGACGGCGGCGGGCGGCCTCGAGCCGGCGCCGCAGCTGCTCGCGCGTCGTGATCTCCGGCTCTTCATCGTCTGCGTCGTCCTCGGACTCCGCGGCGTCCGCCTCGGCCTCCTTGAGGAGGCCGCGCACCTCGTCCACTTTGTCCTCGGCGAGCTCCTTCAGGTTGCGCAGGCCCTTCGTCACCTTGCGGCGCGTGCTCTCGCCGCTTTCCGTGGGCGCGAACACGAATCCCGCGACGGCGCCGAGCACGATGCCGAACAGGAACGCGCCGAACCCTCCACTCCGCTCACTCATTCGCCCGCCTCCGCGTCGTCCGGCGCCGACACCAACGCTGCCCGCGGCGCGGCGTGGGAATCGAGCTGCGGTTTCACGTATTTGTCCGTGGCTGCCCGGGTGCCCTTCACGCGCAGCTGCTCGAACAGGAACGCGAACGTCTGCTCGAGATCGGCGCCGATCGCCGCGCGGATGTCGGCGGGGAGGTCCCAGAACCGCCGCTTGAAGGGGCCGATCGCTTTCTTGCGGCTCTTGTAGATGAACTGTTCCTCGGTATCGCCTTGCTTCCACTCTTCTTTGGCTTCGACCTTGACCCACTCGTTCACGTCGCGGCGCAGATCCTTCGGCAACGCCGGATGATCCATGACGATCGTCTGGAAATTCGTGGCCAGGTGGATCTCGACCGCCTCGCACTGGGGGAACTGCGAGAAGGCCTCGGGCGGCAGGGTGGACGCGCCGTGCTGGACTGCGCCGCCCAGCCCGTACTTCTTGCGCGCATCCTGCGACAGCGCTTTCAGCGCTGCGAGATCGAGCTGCACCTTGGCGATCGAGCCGTCGGGCAGGACCACGCCCCCGTGGCTGGTGCCCGTCTGCACCGAGATCTTGGAGATGCCGGCGTAGTCGCCCCGCTGCGTGAGCGAGCGGTTGTAGCCTTCCATGAAGGCCTGCAGCTCGTGCACGTCGCTGTTCTTGCCGCCGACTTCGCCGATTTCCGCGCCGACGGACACGGTGACGCCATCGGGCTCGCGGTCGCGGATGAACTGGGTCAGCTCGGCCGCGCGCTCGTAGTTCGTGCGCTGCTGTTCGTCGAGGTTGGGCTTGGAGAGATCGACGAGCGTCGACGTGTCGATGTCGATGTTGTAAAAGCCGGCGTGCAGCTCCTCGTCGATCAGCGCGCGCAACGCTTTCAGCTCGGCCTCGGGATCGGCGGCGTACTTCTTCGCGTTGACCTGCACGTGATCGCCCTGAATGAACAACGGCCCGGTGAACCCCTCGCGCAGCGCCGCGGCGGTCATTACCGCCACGTACTCGGCGGGCCGCTGATCGGTGTAGGCGATCTCGCTGCGGGCGATCTCGCAGATGATCGCGCCCGCGTCCAGCCGAAGACAGCCTTCCGCACCAGCGCGTCGATCTTGGCGCTTTCCTTGAGCATGCGTGTTCCCGCCTCCTGGCGGCGGAATTTATGGCCCGGGTAGGTCGATAACCAGCCCGTCATACGCGGGCGCGATACCCGCGGGCAGGGTCGCGGCCAGCGCCGCGTGCGTGTTTTCATGCGTGAGATGCGTAAAGAACGTTTGGCGCGCGCCAATGCGCTGCGCCACGGCGATCGCTTCCGGAACCGACAGATGCAATGGATGCGGACGCGACAGGAGGGCGTTCAGGACCAGAACCTCCAGATCCGCCAGCTCCTCGATCACGGTGGTGGGAATCACCTTGACGTCGGTGAGATATGCCATCGCCCCGATACGGTAGCCGAAGACCTCATGGTCCCCGTGCGGCAGCGCGAGCGGCAACACCGGGACACCGGCGATGGACGCGCTCACGCCGGGTTGGAGGACGTGGGCCGTGAGCTCCGGCTTGCTCGTGCCGAGCGGAACGACGATCGACGGATCGAAGATGTACGGAAATTTGGCGACCAGCTCCGCCATCGTCGGGCGCGAGCCGTACGCCGGCAGCACCGCCCCCTGACGCACGGAGAGCGCCCGCAGATCGTCGATGCCGTGCACGTGATCGGCATGCGCGTGCGTGAACAGCACGGCGTCCACATGATCGATCCCGGCGGCGACGAGCTGCAAGCGGAGCTCCGGTGGCGTATCGATGAGGAATCGTGTGCCGCGGGTCTCGATGAATGCGGCGGTGCGGGTGCGCCGGTCGCGCGGGTCAGCGGATGTACAGGTGGGACAGCGACAACCAATCTGCGGCACGCCGAACGACGTGCCGGTGCCCAGCAGGGTCACCCGCACGTTACACCTGCTCGACCTTGATCAGGTTGGTGCTGCCGGACACGTCCCACGGCACGCCGGCCGTCATGACGATGGAATCCCCGGGCTTGGCGTACTGGCGTTTGAGAATCAGGTCGCGGACGACGGTCAGCATCGCGTCGTAGCCCGGCACCCGGTCCACCAGGACGGGGATGATGCCCCACACCAACGCGAGCTGCCGGTACGTGGGCGACTCGGTGGTGACGGCGAGAATCGGGACGGGGGGGCGCAGCGCTGCGACCTTGCGTGCCGTGAACCCGCCCTTGGTGAGCGTCACGATGAGCGGCGTCTTGAGCATGCGCGCCACGGCGTGCGTGCCCCAGGCGATCGCGTCTTCCGTATGGACGCCGTCGGTGGCGGTGCGCCGCTCTTCCCGGTGCCGCAGCGGATGCCGCTCCATTTCCCGGATGATGCGGTCCATGGCGCGCACCGCCTCGACCGGGAATTGTCCGACGGCGGTTTCTGCCGAGAGCATCACCGCATCGGTGCCGTCGAGAATCGCGTTGGCGACGTCGGACGCTTCGGCGCGCGTGGGCCTCGGGTTGTGCACCATCGACTCGAGCATCTGCGTCGCGGTGATCACCGGCTTGCCCTGGTGATTCGCCTCGCTGATCAGCCGTTTCTGCACGAGCGGCACCTGTTCGAACGGCAATTCCACGCCGAGATCGCCGCGCGCCACCATTACGGCGTCGGAGGCGGCCACGATCTTGTCGAGATTGTCGAGCGCGGTCGCCTTCTCGATTTTCGCCACGAGCTTCGTGGCGCCGGGAGCGAGGGCGCGCAGCTCCGCGATGTCCTCCGGACGGCGCACGAACGACAGGGCGAGATAGTCGACACCGATCTTGATCGCGTCCTGCACGTCTTCGCGATCCTTCTCGGTGAGCGCCGGCGCCGAGACCTGTACGCCGGGCAGGTTCATCCCCTTGTGCGCGGTCAGAATGCCGCCGTCGACGACACGGCCGCGCACGCGTGGGCCGTCCACGCCGGTGACCTCGACCGAGAGCAAGCCGTCGTTCAGCAGGATGCGGGAGCCGACGCGCGCATCGGTCGCCAGACCCTCGTAGGTCGTGGGCAGCTCGTCGCCGCGCGCGATCTCTTCGGGAGCGAACACCACCGGCTGACCCGCCGTGAGCTCCCGCGGAGCGGGCAGATCCCCGACGCGAATCCGTGGTCCCTGGAGGTCGAGCAGGACGGCGACCGGGACCTCCATGCGCTTCGCGACACGCCGCGCCGCGGCGATCCACTCCGCCCGCAGCTCGGCGGTGCCGTGGGAGGCATTGATGCGGAGCACGTTGGCGCCGGCCTGCAGCAGGGCGCCGATCGTCGACTCGGTCCCGGTCGCTGGACCGAGGGTCGCGACGATCTTCGTGCGGCGGATGGGTGCGACGCCGTTCGTACGGTTATCCACAAATACACGCGGGGTGGGGGATGTGGAAAACTAGCCACGTTGGAACGAATCGGCGCCGCACCGGCACCGCCGACTGCATAAAGATTCGCACATCCGTATACCGGCTCAGCGCACGACCTCGAGCGACTTCTGCTCCAACCTCGCCTTGAGCTCCTGCAGGACATGGATCGTGCGCGCCATGGCCGACGCCGGCATGCCCTCGATGGTGCGGGCCGCGAGGCGCCGCTCGAGCTGCCCGACGCGCAGCAGCACCTCGAGGCCGTGCGGTTCACCCTGACCCGCCACGGCCTCGAGGTGCTGCTGAACGTCGTCGCGGCGGCGCGCGACACGCCCAGCTCGCTCGCGACGTCGCTGGGCCGCGCGCCGTCGGGCCCGCCGAGATCGACCGCCTGCATGGCGGCGTGGGCGCGCTGCGACAGCCCGAAGCTCTTGTAGGCGCGATTCCCGGCCCGCTCGATCGCCTGGTACGCGGCTGCGACCGCGTCGGTCAGCTGCAGGGCCAGTTCGGGGCGATCGGGCATATAGTTAACATGTTGATAGTTAACATACTAAGCAGATTTCAGCTGCGCAAGAGGGGCGTGTTCAGCAGGTTTCCGACCAGTCGACCTTCGATTCTTTCTTGCAGCGGAGGCACTTCAGCATGTCGGGCTTGCCGCTGAAATCCTGCCGCTCCTGGCAGTGCGGACAGACGGCGTAGGTGGTGGTGACCTCCTCCCCTTCCCTGCCGCCCAGGGTGGGGCGGAGCAGGCCGGTACGAGTGACGATGCTCCACTGATCGGGGGTGGAAGGGAGGGCCATGAGCGGGGCCAATCTAGCACATCCTGCTAGATTCCGTTATGCGCACGATCGGTACGGTCACCCGGTTGCAGATCCAACGCGGCTCGCTGAAGTCGGGCGAGAAGCCGACACGGACGTACGACCCTGCTCCGCTACTCGCCGTTCCGGTGCTGCACGTCTCGCCCGACGGCGCCCTCGGCGCGAGCTCCGCCGACATGTGGGTCGTGGACGTCCACCACCGCTCTCACCCCGTCACCAAGAACGAGGACGGGCTCCACGGCATCTCCCTCGGCTTCACGGCGCATTACGAAGCGATGCGCCAACACTTCGGGGACCGGGTGGCGATCGGCTGCGCGGGCGAAAACATCATCGCGACCAGCGACCGGCGCTTCACCTACGACGATCTCGCCGCCGGCGTCGCCATCCTGTCACCCGACGGGAAGGAACGGGTGCGACTCAAGATTCTGCAGGTGGCGCACCCGTGCCGGCCGTTCACGGGATGGGCACTGGGAAAACAGGTGGAGCCGGAGGAGCTGAAAAAGCACCTCCAGTTTCTGGACAATGGGATGAGAGGGTTTTACTGCGTCGGTGAGGGGACAGGGACGGTGGCCTTGGGAGACTCCGTTGCAATTCTTCAGGACATGCAAAGCTAGGCAACAGACGCAGCAGCGGGCTACAGTAAAAAGTCAACGGGACAACCCTTGCATGGTTGTCCCGTTGACGTTTGACCGTTTACCGCGGTGCGTCTGTGGCCTGGTCGTTGCAGGTCCGCGCCTTCGTTTAGCTCAATTCATCCCATGCCATCGCCGCGCTCTTATGGCAACGATCGCACGTCATGTCGTTGGTCCGCGCCTCGATGCCCTGCCGATGCCGGCATGCAGGGCAGACGGCGTACGTCAGCGGGAAAATTCGTCCCAGTCGCTCGATGACGCGCGGCTCACAGCGCACGATCGTCCACCGTTCCGGCGGATGATAACGAATCTCGAGGAAGCGACGATCGACCGGCACGTTGTGCCGATTGACGTCGAGGACGACGATGTTGCTCGAGGAGATGCGGACCACGGGATACCAGGCACCGCGCCGCAGCGTATGCGCGCCGGCGGGACCGACGCGCGCCCAACCTTTCACCTGAAGGCGAGTGGGTGTGACCATCCGGTCGGCACGTTCCATGCCTGTAGACTACCTACCTGCGCAAGTGGCCGTCGTGACTGGAGTCACAGGGCATGCGGTCGGCGGCCGGTTCAACCGCACTCCGAAAACCCGCAGACGTGACATTTAGCACATCCCTCGATAAACGCCAGTTGGGAGCCACAGTCGGGGCAGGCGCCGATGAAGTCCTGCTCCGGTCCGCGCGCCGCACGCAGGGCCGCGTCCCCCGCACCCCCCCGTACGACCTCCGTGGGAGTCGGGGCCGCCGTCCGCGTGCTGTCCAGCAGGTCCTGCTGGACCCCCTGCTTGTCCTGCATCCATTTCTCGATCGCGATCCCGATCGCATGTCCTCGGTGATGGTCACGTACATCGTGCCGAGGGGTGACTCGATGCGGCGCGTCGATCCCTTGAGGAGGTCGGGGCGCGAGCGCTTGGCGCGGCGCTGCAGGTTCTCCGCCTCGACATCGTGCAGCCGGTCACGCGTGCGCTGCAGCTCGGTGTCCAGCTCGGCGATGCGGCTGAGCGCCTCGGCGAGGGCGTCCTTCCCTGCTCCTACGGCCCCTTCCTGGACCTTCTTTGCGGTCGAGCCGGTGGAGAGCACCTGGTTCTCGCGCGCGCCGTCGCGGTACACCGTCACGCCCTTGCAGCGCAGCTCGTAGGCGTAACGGTAGATCTGCTCGACGTCCGCCTCGGTCGCGTCGTTCGCGAAGTTGCAGGTCTTGGAGATCGCCGAATCGGTGAAGTCCTGGAAGGCCGCCTGCATCTGGATGTGCCACTCGGGTGTCACGTCGTGCGCGGTCACGAAGACGTGCTGCCACTGCTCCGGCACAGCGTCGAAATGAATGTGGCCCGCCTCCGCGATCTGCTTCATCAGGTCTTCGGAGTACCACCCCTCGCGCTTCGCAATTGCCACGAAGTCTTCATTGACGTCGGGCATGAGCACACCGGCCTGATTGCGCATGAACGCGACGGCGAACAGCGGCTCGATCCCCGACGAGCAGCCGGCGATGATTGAAATGGTGCCCGTGGGCGCAACCGTGGTGAGGTTGCAATTGCGCAAGCGGCGCATCGGACGGACGCGCTCGCCCTTGGCGTTGCGCGCGCAGGTGGCGTCCGGTCCCCAGATCGACCGCTCCCACTCGGCGAACGTGCCGCGCCGCCCGGCCAGCTTCTCGGAGGCGACCTTCGACTCTTCGTCGATGAACTCCATCAGCTTGCGACCGAGGGCGACGCCGGCGTCGGAGTTGTATCCGATCCCGAGGTGCACGAGCAGGTCGGCCCACCCCATGATGCCGAGGCCGATCCGGCGGATCCGCTTGGCGAGGTCGTCGATCTCGGCGAGCGGGTACTTGTTCGCGTCGATGACGTTGTCGAGGAAGTGGGTACAGAGATGTACCGCGGTGCGCAGGCCGTCCCAATCCACGTCGCCGTTCTTGGCGAACAGGCCGACGTTGATCGAACCGAGGTTGCAGACGTCGTAGGGGAGCAGCGGCTGCTCGCCGCACGGATTCGTCGCCTCGTAACTGCCGAGGTGCGGCACCGGGTTGTAGCGGTTCGCGCGATCGATGTAGAACACGCCCGGCTCGCCCGTTTTCCAGGCACCGTGCACGATCTGCTTGAAGACGTCGCGCGCATCGAGCTGCCCGACGACCTTGCCGGTGCGCGGGTGGATCAAATCGTACGATGCGCCCGCCTCGAGCGCCTGCATGAAGGCGTCGGTGACCGCCACGGAAATGTTGAAATTCGTGACCTGCGTGAGGTCATCCTTGCAGTGGATGAAGTCCATGATATCGGGATGATCCACACGCAGGATGCCCATGTTGGCGCCACGCCGCGTGCCGCCCTGCTTCACGACGTCGGTCGAAGCGTCGTAGAGCTTCATGAACGACACCGGCCCGGACGCGACCCCCATCGTCGAGCGCACGACGTCGTTCTTGGGGCGCAAGCGCGAGAAGGAGAAGCCGGTCCCACCGCCCGACTGATGCACCAGCGCCATCGCCCGCAGGGTGTCGTAGATCCCTGAGCGGCCGTTGGACAGAGCGTCCTCCACCGGAAGCACGAAGCACGCCGACAGCTGGCCGAGGGGGCGGCCGGCATTCATCAGGGTGGGAGAGTTGGGCATCCACACCCGCGTCGCCATGAGCTCGAAGAACGTCTCGGCCAGGCTTTCTACAGCCCGATCCGAGGCGCCATAGGTCCGATCGGGGGCAGCGATCGTCCGCGCCACCCGCCAGAACAGGTCCTGAGGGCGCTCGACCGGCTTGCCCACGTCGTCCTTCACGAGGTAGCGGCGCTCGAGGACGGTCAGGGCATTGGCGTTCAGGTCCAGACTATGACGGTCTTCAGATGCGGTCATGCGAGTCTCACGGCGAATCGAGTGGAATTGAGGAATTTAACGGAACGTGGAGGCCCAAGGTAGGTGCATGACTGGAGCGGGGCAAGACTGAAGACTCGTGTCGTCGCGTCTCGCACCCCGAGTATCAACATCACAAACTTGCTCGCTCGATCGGGAACTTGCCTCGACGGTGCCGCTCCGCCTCCGCGACGTAATGCTCCCACGTGCCAAGGATTCGCGCGCGGAGACCATCATCGACGTGACGCACGACACGGGCAGGTACGCCCATGACGAGCGAACCCGGCGGCACGCGCATCCCTTCCGGCACGACCGCCCCGGCGGCGATGACGCTGCCTGTGCCCACATGCACGTCATTAAGAAGAATGGACCCCATTCCGATGAGGCAATCGTCCTCCACCGCGCAGGCGTGCAGGATGACGCGGTGGCCCACGCCCACCCGGGCACCGATGAGGGCCGGCTTCCCCTCATCCACATGCACGATGGTCGCATCCTGGATGTTGGTGGCCTCGCCGATGACGATGGGGGCCATGTCGCCGCGGAGCACGGCCTGATACCAGACGCTGGACCGTGGTCCCAGCGTCACGTCGCCAAGCACCACCGCACTCGGCGCGATGAAGGCGGTCGGATCGATTTTAGGCGTATGGACTACTGCCGCACCGGTTGGAACGGCCACTGCACCCACGCTTCGGTCGGCTCCCCGTTCTTCTGAGCCGGATTCCAGCGCAGGTTCCTCGCCATGTCGAGCGCTTCGTTGTTGAAAGTTTCGACGTTGGAGGGCACGAACACGCGCGCCTCCATCGTGGTCCCGTTCCGGGACACCCGCACCAGCAGGATCGCCTGGCGGGGGAAGACCGGGGCGTCCTGCGCCACCGGAATGAGCGTGGGGGACAGCGGTACCGGGCGCGAGTCGAAGCAGAGGTTGTCCTGATTGTAGGCTGGGCCGAACCGGTCGCAGGGCCCGGCGTCGTCCTCGCTGGTCTGCATATCCAGGCGCACGTTGTAGGTCTCGCCCGGCGTGATGATGACCTGGCGATCGTAGGTCTGATACCCGGTGGCACGGACCGTCAGGTGGCGGACGCCGGGGGGAAGGTCGACCTGATTACCGCGGACCGGCTGTCCATCGATACTGACCCTGGCCCCTTGTGGCAAATTCTGCAGCACGAGTTTCCCGGGCGCGCCGGGAGCCGGCGCGGGAGGCTCGACCGGAGCTGGGTGGCTGGTGTCTCCCGTCGTTCGTGTGCTGTCGGCCGCGGCGAGCCGCGTCGTATCGCGCGCAGCCGTCGAGTCGGCGGTCCCGCCCGGTGACTTGGCGAAGATCAAACCCTGCTTGTAGGCGTAGAACCCGCCGCCGCCGAATGCCGCCCCGACGATAACCATCCACAGCAGCAGCCCCGAGAGTACTGATCGTCGCGGGCGCTCTCCCGCGAGCGTCGGCGGCACCCCTTCCCCGACCGGCGGTCGCGTGCCGGTGGCGCGCGGCAGCGGCGTCGTCGGCGCCGAGGAGAGGCGCACGCCGGACATGGACGGCATGGCCATCGTGGCGTCCGTCGTGAACGAGACCGAGCGGCCGCCTTCGAGCACACTGATCAGCTCTTCGGCATTCTGGAAGCGCTGCGCCGGCGTCTTCGCCATCATTTTGCGAACGACCTCGAACAGCTGGCGCTTCTCGGGATTCTCGAGGGGCGGAGTGGGAATCTCCTCCATGATGTGCTTGTAGCCGATGGAGAAAGAATCCTCGCCGTCGAACGGCACGCCGCCGGTCAGGCACTGATAGGCGACGACCCCGAGCGAATAGATGTCGCTGCGGCCGTCGAGCGGCTGGGCCTTGGCCTGCTCCGGACTCATGTAGTGCGGCGTGCCGATCGACATCCCGGTGCCGGTCAGCTTGCCGCCCGACGCCGCTTTGGCGATGCCGAAATCTGTGACCACCGCGTGCCCGTGCTCGTCGAACATGATGTTGTCGGGCTTGATGTCGCGGTGGACGATTTCCTTCTTGTGGGCGTAGGAGAGCGCGCGGCCCACTTCGGCGAGGACCTTCTTGATTTCCGCGGGGGGCAGGCTGCCGCGCGCCGCCAGCACGCTGGAGAGCGGCTTGCCGCGCAGAAACTTCATGACGAAGTAAATGATGCGACCCGATTTTCCGACGCGGTAAATCGGAATGATGTTCGGGTGCTCGAGCTTGGCGGAGGTGCGGGCTTCGCGCTGGAAGCGCTCGACGAATTCCTTATCGAACGCGAGCGAGAACGGCAGCACCTTGATCGCGACCTCGCGGTCGAGCTGCTTCTCTTTCGCCTTGAAAACGATCGCCATGCCGCCGCGGCCCAGCTCTTCGAGGATGTCGTATTCCTCGTTGAGCTCCTGGCGCACCATGTCGATTTCGGCGATGTCCGGCGCCTCGGCGCGCACGCCCGTGGGCGTCGTCGCGGTTAGGTCGAGACCGCAAGAATCGCAGAACTTCGCGGTGTCCTTATTCTGGGTGCCGCAGCGGGAGCAATACAATCCGATCTCCGAGGGGACCGGGCTAACTTAGGGTTCGCCCGGAGACGGGTCAACAGAACGTCAAAAATCGGCGGCGAACGCGGCGTAAACCTGTGGATGACCGGTGGCCGGCTGCGCGACACCCAGCCGGACACGCAACGGCAGATCGTAGCTGACGGTCATGTCGCCGATCAGCTCGGCCCCGAACGAGTGCAGCCGGTGCAACCGAGCGGCCTCGCCCTCGTCCCAGGCGTCACCGACATCGCCGAAGACGGCGAACGCGAGTTTGTCGGCGCCAAGCGGCAGATGGCCGAGCGATCGTCCCCACAGCGCGAGCGGCATGCGGTACTCGGCCGTGAGCGTCGCGGCGCGGCGCCCGTGCAGCACGCCCGCCGCATAGCCGCGCACCGGGAACGTGCGGTGGGTCCCGACCTCCTGCCCGAATCCGAAGAGCAACGTGCCGGATGACACACCGCCCACGGAAAAGCGGTCGGTGATGGGTCCATCGAGGGCGCCGATCGCGCCACGTATCGCGAGCACCGGGTACGCGAATCCGAGGCGCGGGCCCACACGCACGTAGACGTTACCGCGCGCGCGCACTTCGTTGAGCCAGCGCGCGGTGCCCTGCTCTTCCTTGCGACGATAGAAGAGCGCCGCGGTCGCGCCGTCCTGCAGGGACACGGTGAGCGGGGCCCCGACGGCAGAGCCGAACGTGAGGCTCGCCGATCCGCCGACGCGGTCGCGCGTGACGCAGCCCGTGCAGATGGCGGCCAGGTTGGTATCGGGAACGGAGACGTATCGCCTTCCTTCATATTCGGCGGCGAGGCGCAATGACACGAAGCGGCGCCAGCGGTGAGCGAGCAGCGTGGCGCCCAGGGCCGCTTCGCGGCGCTCCGACGACACCACGTGCCCGGTGCTATCGATCCCGACCAGGGACCAGTCGTTGGAGATCGAGAAGTCGAGGGTCGGGTCGCCCAACGCCTGACTAAGAAGGAAGAAGGAGCCCTGCGCACGGGCGGGCGAGGCCGAGACCATCGCATCCGCGAGATAGATGTAGCGTCCCAGCGCGTCGGCCCCCGCGGTTGCCGCCCCGAAGAACCGGCCCGCCTCGCCGGCGTTCACGCCCAGGGGAACCCAGAAATGCGGGCGGAGCGAGCCCCACGATGCGTAGCCCGTCTCCCGCATCGCGACCGGTGGCGCGGAGTCGAACGGCAGCGGCGCGGGCAGCGTCACGGGCCGCGGTGCCGCAGCGACCGGGGCGACCGCACGGAGCTCCCAGCCATCGTTGCCGAGCGTCGCAAACGCGATCCGGCCGTCGGGCAGCAGCGCGGGTGCGCGCGCTCCGCGCGGCTCGGCCGTCACCTGCGTGACGCCGTCGCTTTCCCGCCAGCGATGAATCTGCGGAAAGCCTCCGGCATCGGTCACGAATAGCACGCCGTCCGGCGTCCAGACCGGATCGGCGATCGCGCTTCCACCCGATGCTTGCGCCAGCACCGCGACGGTTTCCGGCGCGCCGGCCCGCCAGCGCACGAGCTCCCAGCGCCCGTTCTGATTGCGTGCCGCGACGATCCAGCGCCCGTCCGCGGAAGGCACCGTCGGTCCCCACGTCGCGTCTGACGGAGTGATAGGAATCGTCGGGGTGTCGCCGCCGCCGGCGAGGCGCAAGGCGGCGAACACGCCACCGCCCGCGCGCGGCTCCATGAGGCGCGCGTCAGTCGTCATGCGCGTCCACGCGCCATTCGGAGCCCAGCGCCACAAATCGCTGCGGATCGTCCAGCGGCCGCTGTACTCGAGCTGCGCGACGATCAGCGTGTCGCCAACCCAGTCGTAGCTCACCTGCCCGGTGACGCGATGGGAGCGCAGCACGGCGCCTGTCTGCGGATCGACGACGCGCAGCCGGCGCGCGCCGCGCCAGTCGTCGGAGACGTAGGCCAGGCGGCGGCCATCGGGGGGGGGCGACATGCGTGGCACCGGCTCGGTGCGCAGCCAGCCGGCTAGGAGCTGGCTCCGCGTCGCCGGTTGGCCGAGTGCAACCTCGGCGATGGCACGCGTCCAGCCGTCGGTCAGCGCGTCGGGCGCGCCGGCGTGCCGCAACGGGCGCCCCACCCGGAACGGAATGAGCTGCCCCGCGGTCGCTTCCGCGAAGCGGGGCACGACGGAGTCGCCGGCGCTGCGGGACAGGTACTCCCAGAACCGGCTGCCGTAGGCGTATGGCGCCAGGCCATCCGGCCACCGCGAGAAGAGCAACGCGTCCCACGGCGAGCGCGCGCGGCCGAAGGCTGCGTCGGCGGCTACGGCTTCGCGATGATAGCTGCCCTCGGCGCGTCCACCGGCCGTAAACCGTGACTCGTAGTAGGTCGCCAATCCTTCGATCACCCAGCTGGGTTGATACTGATTGGGGAAGAGTCCCGGCGCGCGCCCGAACACTGATTGCAACGTCTTCCACACGCCGCGCGAGCGATCGAGATGAAAGACGTGCGTCAGCTCGTGCACGATCACGAGCCGTTCCCAGCTGTCGTAGGTCTGGAGCGCGGGATCGGTGACCGGCGGGACGAGCAGAATTGTGAAGCGGTTGGACGGATAGATCGACGTGAACCCGTTGGGCGTGTCCACATCGTCCGACAGCGTCACGTCGATGATGCCGCGCGGCGGATGCAACTCGGTGGACAGGAGGCGATAGGCGCGCTCCGCTTCGGCGGCAGCAGCGCTTGCGCGCGCGCGCAGCGCTGGACGGAAGTGGATGCGGAAGTGCTCGGTGTGGAGCGTGCGCCAAATCATCATGCACAACCCGTCCGTGAGTGCGGAGGGCATCCACGCGTTTCGCACCAGTGCATAATCCCCTCGCCCCATTCCCAAATCCCTAGTCCCCAGTTCCGCGACGAGGGCGCGATCGAGCGCCCGCGCGAGCGCGGCACTCCGCGGGTGGAAGTAGTAGACGCTGGTGCCGTTGTTGACGAAGGGATTCACGCCATCGGGGAGCGCGTTCGCGTGAATCGAGACGAGGACATCCGCGTCATGCTCCTCGGCAAAGCGCGTGCGCGGGAACAGGTCCACCGGCAGCGAGTCGGTCCGCGTCAGCAGCACCGTTGCCCCCGCGCGCTCGAGCAGAGTCTTGGCCTGCTTGGCGACGGCGAGCGTCGCGACCGGCTCCCAGAGACCCGATGGTCCCTTGGCGCCGACCGGCGGATGGCCGGGGTCGAGCACGATCGTCCGGCCGGCGAGCGGCCGCCGCGGGTCGATCACCGGTGGCCGGCGAATCTCGAGCAGCAGGTCGCGCCCGCTCCAGCGCGTGCTGTAGCCCCACACACGGCCGGCGAGCGACAGCATGATCGTCAACTCATCGGCCGCCGGCTGGGCATAGCTCATCCGCGTCACGTACGCATCAGTGCCGCCGTGCTGCATCCAATTCACATCGGAGGCGACGCCATACAGCCGCAGGGTGAGGCTCCGTTCCTCTTCCTCGACTCGAAACGGCACGCGAGCGGGCAGCGGCACGCGCAGCACGAGGGAGCGCGCGCCCGCGGTGAGCCGCACCGAGCCGACGATTCCTCCGGGCGGCGGCGTCGCCGGTGAGAGCGGCACGACGTCCGCGGTGTTGACCCAGGCCACCGCGCCGCGCGACAGCTGCAGCCGGGTCTGGCTGCCCCAGCGCGCAGACGCGACGGACGTCGTGCCCAGCGGGAAGAACCAATTGTACGTGCCGTACGGGACGGCCTTCCCCACCGTCAGACTGTCGCTCTTCCCCGTATGCGCCGTGTCGTCGTTCAGCACGACGACGATGGGATGCGCCCGATCCAATGTGTCCAGAACCAGCGGCCAGACGGCGCGCGCTGTGTCGCTGCCGACGATCGCCTCGACGATCGCGTCACACAGCGGCGCGGCGGGCAGCCAAGCGACGTAGCGATCGACCGCGGGCGGGAGGCGATACGCCGTCGTGTCGGTGCCGAACGCGCGCACACCCCACGCCGGTTCTTCCGGCAGCGTATCCGGCACGAACCAAACCTCGGTCCCCTTCCCTTCCATCCGCAGTCGCACGCGCGCACCCGGGGTCGCACGAACCGACAGACGAACGCCCTCCCCTGCGGGAAAGGCAATCGTGTCGGTGGGCGTAAAGCTGGTCGTATCGATCCAAGCCGCGGCACCGGGCGGAGGCCGGTACGGCTGCGCGATGCGTGCTACGAACGTGGTCTCGCGCTGCTCGCCGCTCGCACCGGCCCGCGCCACGATCTGGAAGTGCGCCAGGGAGTCGCTCGGCAGCGGCAACCAGGCGAGCCACGTGCCGGTGGGAGATACGCGCACGGGGAATCCGTTGATCGCCAACGCGACATCGCCTCGTCCTCCGCCCACACTGCCGAACAGGAAGGACGAATCCTGCGCCTGAATCGGCTCGGCGGTGTCGGGATAGACGATGGTGATGTGGAGCGGGTCGGCGGACTGCGGAGATGCGGGGGAGACTCGGGAGGTCGCGCACCCCGTCGCGATGACGAGGAGCGCGGGGAACGTGGCGCGAAGGGCTCGCATGTGGCGCAAGCTAGCGTTGAGCAATAGATTGGGCCACCTAACTTTATGGCCCTGAGCGCTTGCCAATTTTGCGGCCGGCAGAACGACGTCGGCGCGCAATTCTGCTCCGATTGCGGCAAGCCGCTGACCAAGGCGGCGGCCGCGCGGGCAGCCGTTGCCGCTGGCGGCGGAGGTGGATTGGTCTCCCGCACCAGCGGGCCAGAGTCGGCCCGAAGCGCCCCCGCGGATGCTCCCTGCCCCCTGTGCGGATCCGTGGTCGGCGCGCACGGGGGGGGGGCCGGCGCGGGAGGGGGCAGCGACCGCCGCCTCACTCCAGACAAACACTCCGATCACTCCCTCACATTGGTTCTGGTTTCCGAGATGGCCACCGAAGTGGCGCGGTTCGAGCGCAAGCACGCGACCACGACCATCGGCCGGACCGAGGGCGACATCCGCTTCCCCGAAGATCAATTTCTCTCGCCGCTCCATTCCAAGCTGTCGTGGGAAGAAGGGCGGCTCGAAGTGCGGGACCTCGGCAGCCGCAACGGCACGTGGGTCTTCCTCGAAGGACCCTACCGCCTGACCGATGGTGACCTGATCCTGATCGGATCGCAGGTGCCGGTGCGCTCGGAGGACGCGGACTTTGTGCTGGTGGACGATCACAGCCGCAACGGCGTCGCGATCGCAGATCGCGGCGTGATGACGCTGCACCACGGCTCGCGGATCATGGTCGGCGACAAGCTGCTGCGTGTTGAACTGCCAGGGGCGGCAGAGGCGGCAGAGTTGTGAAGATCTGCCCCGTCTGCTCCAGCGAATACGCCGATGACGTGAAGTTCTGCCCCAACGATGGGCAGACCCTGCGGGCCGCGGCGCCGGCCAGCGATCTCGTCGGCCAGGTCGTGGCCGATCGGTACCACGTCGTGAAGAAGCTCGGCGAAGGTGGCATGGGCCAGGTCTATCTCGCCGAGCATGTGAAAATGGGACGGCGCAGCGCCATCAAGGTGATGAACCCCTCGATGGTGCACGACCCCGATGCCGTCGCGCGCTTCAATCGCGAGGCGTCCAACGCCAGCCGCATCACCCACCCCAACGTCTGCGCGATTTACGACTTCGGCGAGACACCGGACGGGTTGATTTATCTCGCGATGGAGTTCATCGAGGGCGAGCCGCTGACCGACCTGCTCGAGCGCGAGGGGGCGCTGCCGGTGCCGCGCGCCGCCGCAATCTTCCTGCAGACTGCCGAGGCGCTCCAGGCGGCCCACGATCTCGGCATTGTGCACCGCGATTTGAAGCCCGACAACATCATGTTGAGCAAGCGCAAAGGCGGCGGCGAGACCGTGAAGGTCGTGGACTTCGGCATCGCGAAAGCGGTCGGTGGCGACGAGGCGGGTCAGAAAGTCACCAAGACAGGTCTGGTCGTCGGGACACCGGAATTCATGAGCCCGGAGCAGCTGTCGGGCGACACGCTCGACGGCCGCAGCGATCTCTACTCGCTGGCGCTCGTGTTTTACCGGATGCTGAGCGGCAAGCTGCCGTTCGAGGCGACCACGGTGCAGGAGACGATGATCAAGCGGCTGACCGACGAGCCGACCACGCTCGCCGCCGCGCGGCCTGATCTCTCGTTCCCCGCGGGGCTGCAGCCGGTGCTCGATACGGCGCTGGCGCGGACCCCCGCGGAGCGATACCAGACCGTCGCGAAGTTTGCGGCCGACATCGCTGCCGTCACGGGGCGGCCGTCGGCGGGGGCGGTACCGCACACCCGCTCGAGGGCTGATACCGAAAGCAAGACGCAGTTGCTCGACACGACCGCGGGGGGCGCGACCCAGCGGATCTCGGCGCAGAAGGCGGCGCCCAAGAAGCGCTCGCTTATTCCCGCCGCGATCGCCGGCGTCGTGATTCTGGCGGGCGGAGGGGCGTGGGTAGCGTTAAACGGCGGCAGCAAGGCAACCCCCAATCCTGTGGACACCACGCACGTGCCGCGCGACACGGCACGGAGCCAGACGACTCCCCAAAATGGTGGCACCGCGGTTCGGCATACCGGCGGCACATTGCCGCCCGCCGCGCCGCCGCCGGCTGCTTCGCATGTGCCGGACAGCGCCGCGATCGACCGGCAGCTGGGCGACGTATTGGAGCTGGTTCTCGATCCCAAGACTCTTTCCACCGGACGCATGCAAGCCACGGTCATTTACGACAATGAGCGCAACCCGCTGACGCTGCGAGCGCAGGCCGCATTCATGGTCGCGCAGGCATTCTTCCAGGAATCGCGAAACGACCAAGCCTGCGCGTGGAACGCGAAAGCGCTGCAGCTGAAACCCGAGAACGGCAACTACTTGAAATTCAAACGCGATCAATCGTGCGGGTCCTGACAGCCATGTTCGGCCGCTCTTCCAAGCCCGTCCGCGTCGAGGTCTTCGGCAAGACCGATCTGGGACGCACGCGCGACCACAACGAGGATCGTTTCCTCGTCGCGGACCTGACGCGCAAGGCGGCGTCGCTGCAGCCGGACGTGCGTCACCACGACATCGGCCCGCGCGGCACGCTGCTCGTGGTCGCCGACGGCATGGGCGGCGCGGCGGCCGGCGAGTTGGCGAGCGAGATGGCGACCGACACGATCTACGCACACCTCGTGAAGACGTGGAATGCCGAGGACGAGGTGACGCCGCAGCGCTTCGCGTACCGGCTGAAAGAAGCCGTCGAGGTGGCCAACGCGAGCATTCACTCGCACGCCAAGGCCCACCCCGAAGTGCGTGGCATGGGCACGACGACGACCGCAGCCGGGGTGCTGAACGATCATCTCTATCTCACCCAGGTCGGCGACAGCCGTGCCTATCTGATTCGCGGCGGCCAGGCGCATCAGATCACGAAGGATCAGTCGCTCATGCAGCGGCTGGTCGAAGCGGGTGAGCTGACGGAAGAAGAAGCGGCGCAGAGCGAGCGCCGCAACATCATCCTGCAGGCGCTCGGCCCCGATCCCAAGGTCAAGGTCGATCTCACCCATCAGGAGGTGCGCCGCGGCGACATCCTGGTGCTCTGCTCCGATGGGCTTTCGGGCCAGGTCAAGAAGGAAGAGATCGCCGAGATCGTGAGCCAGACGCCCGACCTGAGCGCGGCGTGTGACAAGCTGATCGCGCTCGCCAACGAGCGCGGCGGCCCCGACAACATCACGGTGGTCATCGCGCGCTTCGACGGCGACGGCCTGCGCTCTTCGGGCGTCGACCAGCAGGACGACGTCGGGCATCAGGTCTATCCACTGATCGACACCGAGACCAGTACGGAGCCGGTCCCTGTCTACAAGGGCAGCCGCCCGCCGGTGCCCAACAAAGAGAGTCAGAAACAGACGCGGGCAGTCGTGCTCGCGCTGATCGCGGTCGCCGCCGCACTGCTCTGGTACTTCATCCGGAATAAGTGAAAGCCCAGTTCAAGTTTCTCTCCGGAGCCCGCGCGGGGCAGATCGAAGCGTTCCGCAAGGGCTACATCGGCCTTGGCCGCCATCCGCTATCGGACGTGCGCTTCGACGCCGAGCGCGATCTCGACGTCTCGTCGCGCCATGCCGCCATCGTGCGCAAGACCGAGGGCTTCGTCCTCCAGGATCTGGGCAGCCGCAACGGGACGTTCGTGAACGGGACGCGCATCACCGGCGACACGCTGCTGAAGGGGGGCGACGTCATCGGGTTCGGCGCGAACGGGCCGGCGCTCGAGTTCGACGTCGTCGAAGCGGATGCCGATCTTCCGGCGACGACGGCCGCCGAGGGTCTGGCGGAGCGGGCGTCGTCGCCGCGCGAGATCTATCATGCGGCGCCCGCGCCGCCCCGGGCGAGCGCCCCGCGCCAGAGCACCGGTGTCCGCATCGCGGTCGAAGTCGCGCGGCAGACAGCGCAGCTCCGGCGGACCACCAAGGTGCTGATTGTGCTGTTGCTCATCGTGGGCACCGGCTTCACCTGGATGCAGTGGGACGGCCGGCGGCGCGCGAACGAGCTGCTGCGTCTGCAGCTGCGCGCCGACAGCCTCATGCGCGAATCGCGCGCGTTGACGTCGCACTTCCAGACCGAGCTGCAAGGCGTCCGCGACGCGCTGAAGGCGTCGCAGGACGAGACCGCGCGGCTCCGGCGCGAGCTGGGTGCCTCAGGGGGCGACGCGTCGTCGGTCGCCCGGCTGCGCACGGAGCTGGACGTCGCCGAGCGGCGGCAGCGGGCGCTGGCCGGGGCGAGCGGCGTCGATTACCGCGCGATCTCGCACCGCAATCAGGATGCGGTCGCCATCGTCCTCGTCGAGTACACAGACGGTGAGCGCTTCAGTGGAACGGCGTTCGCGGTCGACTCGATGGGCACGATGGTTACGAACAAGCACATTCTTGCGGGCGAGGACGGCACCAAGACGCCGCGCCGCCTGGGGGTGATTTTCTCGGGCAGCACGCAATTCTGGCGCGCTGAGCTGATCGGCGTCTCGCCCGAGGCGGACGTCGGCGTGTTCCGCGTGTTGATCAAGTGGACGCTTACGGCGCGCCGGGGTCGTCAGGGAGTCCCATCTTCGATCGCGACGGGAGAGTGATCGCCGTGCTGTACGGCGGTGAGCGCGAATCGAACGGCAAGATCATCTTCGGCGTGCCCGCCTACGTCGTCACCGATTACTTGAAGAGTCTCAATCTGCCGCGATAGTCCTAGCCGCCTCCTGCTTTCCGCCGGCGGCAATCATTCGCAACTGCCTGCAGCAAGCGTGGGCAACTTCGGTCTTCGAGTCCGCGCGCGCGGCATTGCTGGACGCTCCACACCGAAAAACGCATAATCTCCTTCAGGTTGTCGGTCGGAGGGATGCTGTCGCAGACACCGGATGGCGTGCTCACCCGCAGACACGCTTCGAGGAAGACCCCTTCATTGATTTGCCCACTCATCGACGCGGTCGGCGCGCGCGCGTGGCGCGCAAACGCCGTGTCGAGACACCCCGTGGCGGTGAGCGAGCTCCCCAGGCGCGTCCCTTCTTCGTACCTCTTGCGGCCCTCAACCATCAAGCCGGCGACAGCGCCCTGTAGCCAGCGATAGCCGGCCCAGGACCCGGCCGCCGCCAGCGTGACGATCATTCCCACGATGAGCCAGACTCTGCTCTTCGATCCGGCCATTCGTTTACGCACCCAGCCGATCGGAGTCGCGCTGCTTGGCTAGCAGCCGTTCCGCGAAATCCACACGTTCCTCGAGCTCGCTGACGCGGGTCTGCATCGCATCGAGGCTTTGCCGCAGCTCGGCCACGTCGGTGTCCGATTGTTCCGGCCCGCCGCGACGGTAACGCGGATATCGGCCTGAGATCGCCCGCCCGACCTGAATCGCGATGAGGATGACCGCCGCGCCGAGCGCCCAGCTGGGAATCAAAAACACGTTTCGCGAGCCTCCTCGGGACTTCCAAGTCTAACGAATCGGCGTCACCGCGCTCAGTGCTGAAACACCGTTCTCATCGAAGCTCTCGACTGCCACCCAGTACCCCTGCCCCACCGTCAGCGCGCGCAGCTCCAGCGTCGTGCCCTGATCGGCGAAGCGTTGGTAGGTCTGGTACAACTTCGCCGGCGCGATGCCCCAGCGTACGTTGTAGCCAACGACACCGGCGACCGGTTTCCAGGTAATCACGGCGTTGCGAGCGTCACGATCACGCCGCGCGGTGAGTCCCGCCGGCGTCGCCGGACGCGGACCACCGCCCCAACGCGTGCCAAACACGCGGATATCGCTGATCGCGAGATTCGCGGCACCCACGTGGATGTGCTCGTAGCGCACGAAGCGCGCGCGCACCGGCATCGTCATCTCGATGTAGGCGTTGGGACGATCGCGCTGCTCGCCCGAGAGGTCCGCGACGGCGGCCCACTCGCGCCCATCCAGTGACGCCTGGAGCCGAAACCGCGTGACGACGGTCGAGTCGGTGCTGTAGAGACCAGACTTGTAGTCGGCGTAATTCACCTGAATCGCTTTGACGTCGTACGTCCCGCCCAAATCAATCGAGAGCCACTCGCCGGGCCGATTCTGACGCGCCACCCAGAACGTGCGAGGATTCTCGTCCGTGACTCCGTTCGGCGGGAAGCTGTCGAGTGCCGACGACGCCGTGGCGGTCTTCCGATATGACAGGAGCATCCAGCCGGTGAAGAGGTCGTCGCTCGACTGCCCGGGCCTGGTCGGCAGCCAGTGCGGGAAGTCGCCAAACCGCGTGTCCACGTGCAGCTGCCCGGCGGCGTCAAAGGCCGCGGGATGCAGTCCGATGCGGCGTTCGAAATTCCAGTTCACGGCGATCCACGGCGTGCCGGTGTTCCACCAGTTGCCGTAGACATCCTGGAAGGTGTTCCCGTGCCCGGCGCCCTGCACGAATCCACCCGGCTTGTACGCCACGGGATTGTAGGGCGCATACGTGAATGGGCCGAGCGGATCGTCGGCGGTGTAGACGCCGGTCGAGTAGACGTTGTACTCCGTACCGGGGGCGCCGTATTGGAGGTAATAGCGGCCGCCGTGCTTCGTCATCCAGGAGCCTTCGATGAACGGCTTGATGGTCGAATCCCGATGGTCCTGGCCGAAGCGCTCCCAGCCATGCTGCGCCGGATCGAGACCGAACAGCCACTTGGGCGTTCCTTTATATGCGAGCTGCCTGCTCTTATCGAGCTCGATGACGTGCAGCGGGTACGCGTTCGACGAATTCCAATAGAGAAACCAGCGATCGGTGTCAGGATCGTAGAAGAACTGCGGATCCCAGGGACCGGGCTGCACGGAATCGGGCTTTGCCAGGACGTTGGCCTCGCGTGCCCGCGCCATGGGCAGCCAGGGCAACAGCCGATTGTAGAACTCGACGCGGCCGGTCGCCGGCTCGGTGAGCATCAGGATCGGCAGCGGACTCGTCGTGCTCGGCAGGAGATAGATCGTATCGCGCACCGCCAGCACCGCGGGCGCGACGACGTCGGTCAGCGGCCAGCGCGATGGCGTGATGTGACGCCACGTACCGAGGTCCGAGGACTCCCAGTAACCGTCGCCGATCGTTTCGAAGAGATAGTATTTGCCGCGCTGCACCACGATCACCGGGTCGGCGCCGGAACGATACGAGATGCCCTCGTTGTGCTGCTCGAAGTTGTAGCGGTAGTCGATGTCGATGGGATTGGCGTAGGTGCGCTGCTGCAGCGCGTGCGCCCGGGCAGCGGCCGCGATGATTAATAGCGCCGCGGTGAGGCCCCTACTCAGCAGGCTTATCGGTTTGCCCTTCGGTCGGTAGAGCCTCGACATCCGCAGCGCCTTCGCGGAGCGGAATCGGCGTGGCGCCTTGCGGCATGCCGATAACGAGAGTCGTCCCGGTCTGCTGCCCGGCCACCTGCAGCAGCCGCAGCTGCAGCAGCTGAGGATTGCGCTGCACCATCTGCGCGGCGTTGGCGAGATTGCGGAGCGCCGCAGTTTCACCGCGGGCGCGCTCGAGCGCCGCGAGTCCCTCCTGCCGCGCTTTCACAACCTGCGCAAAGATCTTCTTGAGATCACCCGGCAACGTCAGATCGCGGATCGCTAACCGCTCGAGCACGAGGCCCAGTCGCTCAGCGGCGGGTTGACAGGTCCGCAGAATCTGCGGGCCCAACTCCGCACGATTCTGTAGCAACGTCTCGACTTCGGTTGCGGACACGGCAGCGCGTAGCGCCTGCTGCAGTTCCGTGTACAGCGCGGTTATGTAGTTGTCGGCGTTGAGCGTGGCGGCCCGCGCATCCGTCACGCGATAGCCGGCAGACAGGCTTACCTTCACCGCTACGCCGTCTTTACTCAATACTTCCTGCCCATTCACGGGCAGCTGCACCGGCCGCGTGTCGACCTTCCGGATGACCGTGTACGCGCGCAAGTATCGGTAGAGGCCGGGCCCCAATTCGCTCCGCAGGCGGCCGCGCACGAAGCGGAGGCCGCGCTCGTATTCGAAGACCGTGATGGACGCAAGCTGTGTACGCCACAGAAGGTACAGGAAGAAGGCGCCTGCAATTGCGAGAATGAGTTCCACCTTAAGGGCCCTCCCGCGCTCAGCGGAGGCGTGAGCCTGCAGGGCCGGGCGAGGGATGCGGTCTCACCGCTGGACCCTTAAGGCAGAACAAGATGGGAGTCGAACCCTGGTGACCAGTTGGGATGGCAACACGCGGGACCAGCGGACGTATACGCGTCCGAGACCGCTTCCGTCTCCCATTTCCATAATAGCGGCGTTTTCCGCGGTAGGCGATGTCGATGGGGTGGGGCGATGGTGGTCCGCAGAGCGACCTCGAGATCGATCGCCAGCGCGACGAATGCGCCGCCCGGCGGGTTGAGCCGAGCGTGAGAGCGAGTCCGGCTGCCGCCAACGACCATGCGTGCCTCACGATCCTCCTCACTGACATTTCACCGTCACGTCCCCGGAGCCAAACGTGCACACCTGCGCATGTCTCGTTTCGACCGCGGTGGCTTCCCAGCCGGTCGAGTCGGCCAGTTCGACCGATACATTGCTGCGAGGATGAAAGTCTGCCAGCTCAGTGAGGACGGCGGTGTAGGTGTGATGCTGCGCGAAATACAGCGATTCCGCGACGCCGAGATTGCGCAAGTCGACCTTGAGTGATGCGCGTGCCGCATCGCGCAATTCTCCATGTCCGAACCAATAAAGCAGCGCCACCACGCTGACACCGAGGACGAGCACGAAGATCGCGGCGATGTTCAGCGCGCGTCGTACGGAGTCATTCAAATCGCATCGCCCTCGAGTCGCGAAGCCCGGCGGTGGCGTAGCCGATGAGGGGCGTGTTGGGCAGGGACGGCCCCAGGCTCCGGAGCACCAAGACGAACGTGCCGGCGACGACGCACAATCCAATGGCGAGCGCCGCATGAAGAATCCGAACGCCACGGGCGGCGGCAACGGGTTGGGCGGCAGGGTCCATGTTCCTCACCTCGCTGTGTCGAGTTCTTGACACTCGACCCGTTTCGCCTGCACGGGCGCCCGTTGGACCTCCCGGGGGAAGTCCCAGAACGTTTCTGCCTGGCCTGTGAGAGTCGCCCCGCTGTCGGCTGTTTGCAAACGCATTGTAAGACCACTAAACCCTGTGGACCACACGATCTCGATCCCG
>QHUE01000221.1 GCA_003221825.1 Gemmatimonadota bacterium | reverse complement strand
GCACACGGCAGTGGGCGTTCCAGGCCACGCGCGACCGCGTCCAGGACCAGGCTGGGAAGCCGGCGAACGCCGCCACCTGCGGCGTGGTCTCGGATCCCATGCCCTCGTGTCCGCAGAAGGCGCTGCCCTATTACGGCGTCGGGTTCTACAACGTCCTGGATCCGAACGACTTCTTCATCGAGAGCGGCTCTTACGCCAAGCTGAAAGAGTTCGCAGTGAACTACACGTTCACCCGCGGTCAGCTGGGCGCGATTGGCCTGCGCAATGTCGGTGAAGTGCGCGTGGGGTTGGTGGGTCGCAACCTGTTCACGATCACGAAATACTCAGGCCTCGATCCTGAAGTGTCGGGTCTCTACGGCGATCCGTTCCAGGTTCGGATGGACTGGTTCCAGTATCCCCAATTCCGGACCTTCTCGGCTGTCGTCGAGATCACATACTGAGAGGCGCGGACCATGAACTCAATTCGAGAGGTTTCTATGCTGCGCTGGTCCACGGCGACCGTTTCCGTCCTGTCAGCGCTCCTGTTGGGCGGGTGTAATCTGAATGTCGAAAACCCGAATGCGCCGGACGCACCGCGCGCCTTTCTGGATCCTGCCGGCTTGGAGCAACTGCTGAGCGGCGCGGTCCGCACCTGGGTCGAGACACGCGAGAATTACTACGTTATGCCCCTGAACGCCCAGGCGGATAACTACACCGCCTCCTGGAACAACGCGGCGATGCGCTTCTACAGCTCGGTCGGATCGGACTGTCCCATCCGCTGCGGGTGGAACAACAGCGTGACCGCGCCGGAAGCGGCAGGCGGCCCGACAATCGAGGCGTTGTGGTACGGCTATTACAGCGTGCTGGCATCAGCCAACAACGTGCTCATCGCCGCCAACCGTGGCATCTGTTTTGATACCGACTGCTCGGTGGACAGCACCAATACAATGCGCGACAAGACCATCGCGACGATGCTGCAGGGAATGGCGCTAGCCGGCATTGCGTTGGTGTACGATCAGGGGTTCTTCATCGACGAGAAGAGCCCAGTCGTCGCACCACCGGCATTACCATTTATCTCGCGCGCGGAGTTGCGCGACAGCGCGTTGAAGAAGTTTGATGAGGCGTACGCTCTCGCCGGCGTGGCTGCCTGGGATACTCCGCCCGAATGGATGGGCGTGGGATCGGGAACGTCGTACTCGAGCGTGGATACGCGCGTGGCGGCGCTGATCACGACCAACCATCAGGATCCCTGGCCGAACCCCAGCGGAAATCCTTGTCCGACCATCTCGCCGGATGCGCGCGTGGGTGACGGCACGTACGGACCTTCGGACGATTTCAACGGGTATGCGACGACCACCGAGGACGCCGGCCACGGTACCGATTACGCCTGCTCGGGCGTGGCGATCTTCCCGCCGGCACGCGGCTCGTATCACCAGAGCAATCTGCAGCACAAGCGGTATCACGAGTTGGCGTATCGCGGCGAAGATCTGCCGACCGATGACGGCACGGGGCAGGATCCGCTGTACACGCCGCAAATGAGCGATCTGCTGTGGGCCGAGGGGCTGCTGCGGAGCGGCGGCAGTGCCGTCACGGCTGCCGGCCTCATCAACAACAGCCGCGTCGGTCGAGGGAATCTCACCGCACTGACCGGCGCGGAAGGATTGCCTGCGCTGATCACCGCGCTGCAGTATGAGCAGGAGATCGAGTTTATGGGCCAGGGCGTCGATCCGTTCTTCAACCGTCGTCGCTCAGGGTACACGGCGGCCGCGTCGGGCGGCAGACCACAGTACCAGGACGGCCTGGTCGTCAACACCCCGCGCCAAATGCCGGTCCCGGCAAAGGAGTTGACCCTGTTGCAGCGCGCTCTGTATTCGTTCGGTGGACCCAGCAATCCCGACATGTCGGCGCCAGTCGAGGGTAGTCTCAGGGGGGAGACTGTGCAGGATCGGTTCCGCGCCCTGCAGAACGCGCGGCCGGGTTATCTGACCCGGTTCCTGGCGAGTCAGCGGACGTTCTAGACTGACCTGCTGTGGTGGAAGGGGCGGGAGCGATCCCGCCCCTTTTTTATTTCGGCTCGTGAACGACGATCTCGCGTTGTGCGGGCGTCAGCGGAATGATCTGCTCTCGCCCGCCCGGCCAGCGAATCCACAGCGCGGTCGGCTCGCCAGCCTTCCCGAGCACCTGCACCGCGCCGTTCTGCGACCAATAGCCTGAGCCCGCCTGGATCTCGCGCACCGGCCCCGCCGCCTCCCCGTAGCGCAACCGCATCTGCGTGCCGATCCCTGTGGGATTGCCCGCTGGCCCCACGATGCGAACCCGGATCCCCGGAGTCGCGCCGACATTGTGGAACAGGCGCGTCGGTGCGCCGTTCTCGCTCACCGCGAGATCGAGTCGCCCATCCCCATCGAAGTCGGCGTATGCCGCTCCACGCTGTTCGCCGTACACGATCAGCCCGGACGTCTGACCCGGTACGGGCTGCAGTCCTCCAGTGCCATCGCCGGAGAGCAACAGACTGCGGCCTGCGTCGTAGCGCGGCGTCGCGACGCCCGTTGCGAAGAAGTCCTGGCTGAGGAAGACGTCCTCCTTGCCGTCGCCATTGAAGTCGGCAATACCAGCGTAGAACGCGGGCGCGAGCTGGGCCTCGGCCGGCAGCGCGTGCGCCTCGAAGTGGTCGCCGCGATTCAGGAAGACCATATGGTCGAGCGTGGTCGCACTCAGGCGCAGCGCGCTCGGCAGCGTGGGACCCAGCAGCTGATCGATGCTCGCGTCGGCGTAGCCGGTGAATGATCCGAGCCGTCGCGCCGCCGGCAGCGCCGCGGCGAGCCGATCGAATGATTCGAGCGGTGCGACAGCGCCAATCCGCGGGTCCTGCTGCGCGAGCAGGATGTCAGGCCGGCCGGATCCGCTGAAGAAACCCCAATAGAGAAGCAGCGGCCGAGCATCGCTCGCCTGATAGCTGGTGTTGCGGCCCCAGCTCGTGGCGACGATGTCCAGCCGGCCATCGCCGTCGAGATCGCCAGTCGCGAGCCCGTTCCAGCGACTCAGGACGCCGCGGAGACCTGGAAAGTCGGCCGGCCTGAACCGTCCGTGATCGTTCAGAAAGACGCGGATCTCGCCCCATTCGAGGGCGACGAGCAGATCGGGATAGCCATCGCCGTTGATGTCGGAAAACAGCGCCGCCGACACCATGCCCAGGTGAGCCAACAGCCGGCTGTTCGCATCGTCGAGCACCAGACGTCCGTTCTCGTTGTGGTACAGCAGCGATGATGGCGGGACCGGATATCCACCCGCATAGATCCTCGCGCCGACGAAGAGATCGAGCTTGCCGTCCCCGCCATAATCCCCGAGGGCCAGCGGTCCGATGCTCGCCGTGTCACCGGCGATCAGGGGCATCACCGCACCGGTGCGTGCCGAATACGCGACGACACGAGACATGGCACGTACCTCGGTCGTGCTGAGGCCTTCGTAGGCCGCGACACCGGCCAACACCAGCGAGCCTCCATGCCCATCGGGCCAGCCGAGGATTGTCGTGAGATCTCCGGGGGCCGGCAGCGCACGCGTCGGCACGGGCTGCAGCCGGGTTCCCGTGTTGCGGAAGAACGCGATCGTGCCGGTGCGGCCGGCGCCGACGATCAGGTCTTCCTTGCCATCGCCGTCGAGATCGACCCAGGCGACGCCCGGACCGAGCTGACTGAACGAGTTGGGGAGGAGCAGCTGGCGCCGATAATCGTCAAAATACGGCTCGACGTGGGTGTGGCCGCCGAGCTCCGCCGTAATGTCCTCGAACATCGGGCGTGACACGACGTCCGGCGTGGGGCGTGCGGCGTGTGCGTCTGTAGGCTCCGCGATCTCGTACTCGCGATTGGGCGTCGCACTATCGATCACCGACTGCGCCCCATCGCGCCAGTCAACTTCGATTTTGACATGCGTCGCGGCCCCCGTCGCGAACGTCAGGCTCGCATCCGAGCTCGACAGGTACAAGCCGCCGGCCACCACTTCGCGTTCCTGAATCGGTAGCGCAGGGCGGGGTAGGGGCGCAGCATGCTGCGCCCCTACGTCGGTAACTGTCACGCGACTGCCGATCCCTGCCGTGTTCGGCGCGGCGCCGCGCAGCCGCACCGCCACACGCGGCGCGGTGGCGTCATTGCGCAGCACGGCGGCAGGACTGCCGAGACGATTGATCACGACGTCGAGATCGCCGTCGCCGTCGAGATCGGCGAGCGCCATGCCGTGCGAGATGTCGTCGCCGAGATCGAACCGCCAGCGCTTGCTCACATCCTCGAACGTGAGATCGCCGCGATTGCGGAACGCCACGTTCGGTAGCTTGAGCGAGGGGTAGTCGAAGAGCATCCGGTGCCAGTCGTAGCCCCCGACTGGAGACCCAAAATATCCACTCAACAGGTTGCGCAGACGGTACTGCGTGTCGCCATCCATGACATCGGTCACGTGGCCGGTACCGATGAGAATGTCTTCCCACCCGTCGAGATCGACGTCGAGAAACACGGTCGACCACGACCACCCCGACCCGCTCACGCCGGCGTAGCGCGCGACTTCGGCGAAGGTGCCGTCGCCGCGGTTCAGCTGCAGCGTGTTGCGCTGCATCTGGGGCCGGTCGTCCCCAATGCCGGGTTGCTTCGCAACGGCCGTGTGCGTCGGGATCTGCGTCTTCAGCCGGCGCGTGTCCTTGCTCAGCATGTCGACTTCGAACAGGTCGGGATAGCCGTCCCCATTCAGGTCGCCTACCGCGACCGCCATCCCGGAGTTGCTGGTCGAGCGCAGTGCGTACCAGGGAATCAGGCGAAAGCGCCCGTGGCCGTCGTTGATCCAGCACTGATCGGGATCCTCGAAGTCGTTGGCGACGTAGAGATCGGGCCAACCGTCGCCGTTGAGATCCGCGAACATCGCCGCCAGGCCGAAATCCTCCCGCTCCTCGCTCAACGGCCTCCCCGTCTCGTCGGTGAAGCGGGGATTGTGCGCCAGCGGCTCGCGGGTGAAATGCCCTTTGCCGTCATTGCGATAGAAGAAATCGGGATCGGCGCGCTGCACGAGACTGTACCCGCCCAGATCGGCGCGATTGACGACCTTGTAGTCCCGCCGATACTGCTCGCGCACTTCATACCGGTTGGGCCCGAGCTTGCGCGTGATCCTGTCGAACCCGCGTTCCGGGGGGGGGATGCGGTCGATCGTCGTGTAGGCCTTGTTGTTCGCGATGTACAGATCGAGATCGCCGTCGCCATCGACGTCGGCCACGGCGATCGTCATGCTGCCGGCCGTGTCCGGCAGGCTCTGTTCGGTGAAATGGCCCTTCCCGTCGTTCAGAAAAACCGAGTTGCCGCCGCCGAGCGAGACGAGCACGAGGTCCTGATCGCCATCGCCGTCGACGTCAGCAAAGGCGCAGCCCGTCGCATAGCGGCCCGGCGCCGCGACGCCGGCACTTGCAGTGATGTCTTCGAACCGCCAGTCGCCGAGATTGCGATACAGCGCGCTCGGGCCTTCCGTGCGGGCCAGGAAGACGTCCGGGCGGCCATCGCCATCCACGTCCGCGAGACATACGCCGGCGCCTTGCGCCAGCTGGCGATTACGGACGAGGAGAGAATCGCTGACGGTGTTGGTGAAGGCGATCCCGGTCCGCGACGGACCAAGCAGCGTGAATCCCGGAGTCAGCCCGGTGCGAGGAACGTCGAGTGCGCGCCAACGGTAGCCAGGCTCATCGTGCCAGACGTCGGGCTGGGACGGGGGAGTGGAACGACAGGCGACGACGAGCGCAAGCAGGCAAAGCCGCTTCAACTCTCCACGAGCCCCCACACAAGTGCCGCCGTTCGTTCGGCGGCACCGCGTCCGTCGGCCACCATCTGCTTTGCGGCCTTGCCGGCGCTCTTGCGCGCGGCGGGGTCGTGATGCCACACGAGCCACTGCGAATGGAGCGGATGGCGCGCGTCAGCGGGGAGGGCGACCGCGCCGCCCTGGTCGAGCAACAGCGCGGCGTCCCGGCTCATCCGCCAATGCGGGCCGAACGCGATCGGCACGCCGAACACCGCCGGCTCGAGCACCGAGTGCAGTCCCGCGCGGTGGAACCCGCCGCCGACGAACGCCGTGTCGCCGAGGGCGTAGAGGTCGGCGAGAATGCCGACGCGATCCACGACGATCACGGGGCCCGGCTTCGCGTGCTCGAGCTGCGACAGCCGCACGGGGCGGGGCAGCTTGAGGTGGCGCAGGCGCTCGGCGATGCCGGCGAGATGATCGGGGTTGGGCTCGTGCGGTGCGAGCAGCAGCCGGGCCGTCGGCAGTTGGTGCAGGAGATCCGAAAAGGCGGGGAGGATCACCGCTTCATCCGACGGCCACGTCGATCCGGCGACGATCGTAAATGTCTCGGGTGCCGTCGCGGCGAGCCGGGCGAGCGGCTCGCGCGTCTTGTCTAGACGCGCGGCGCGCTCGGCCACGCTGTCGTAGCGCGTGTCGCCGGTGACTGCGATTGTCTCGGGACGCGCGCCCAGCAGCTCGAGCCGCTCGCCGTCTTCCTCACTGATCGTGCCGACGCTGTCGAGCGCGCGATAGGCCGGCGCGGACCACTGCCGGGTCGGCCAGCGGAGGCGGGAGCTATGCGGCGCGACGGTCGCCGAGATGAGTCCCAGCTTCACGCCGCGGCGCGCGGCAGCCAGTGTCAGCTCCGGCCACACGTCGAGCTTGCTGAACACGAGCGCGGTCGGTTGCAGCGCGTCGAGCACCGCCGTCACGTCGGACGGCCGGTCGAGCGGCAGGTAATCGGCGACGTCGACCGGCAGGTTTCTCGCGAGCCGTTCGGCCGACGGCGAGAAGAATGTGAACGCCAGCTGCCAGTCGGGATGCTCCGCCCGCAGCGTCTCGAGCACCGGCTTGGCCTGCAGTCCTTCGCCGACCGACGGCGCGTGCATCCAGATCAGCGGCCGTTTCGTGTTGCGCTGCGCGGCGGCCCATCCCGCAAGACGGGCGGCCAATCCGCGCCGCCCGTCGAGCCCCCGCGCCACTTTCTTGTCAAAGCGCGCGACCAGCGGCGCCGCACGCGTCGCTACGTGCACGCTCAGCCTGTAGAGGAAGGACGGCTTGCTCACTTGGGCTTGGTCGCGCTCGTGCGGACCGCGTAGATCGAGTCGAGCACATGCCGCATCGGGTCGGGCGTGTAGGGCGCGCCCTCGAGCAGCCCGCCTTCTATATAGAAGGAAGGCGTCGCCCGCGCGCCAGAACGGGTCGCGCGCTGCGCATCAGCCTCGACCTCCTTGCGCGCGCTCCCTGCGGTCAAGCAGGCGCGCAGCTTCGCGCGGTCCACGCCGGCGCGCTGCGCGATGACGATCAGTGCCGGCTGGGGCTGCGCCAGTTTCGCCCAGTCGTCCTGCTGCTGGTACAGGGCATCGTGCGTTTGCCAGAAGCGACCCTGGCGCGCGGCACACATCGCGACCTCGGCCGCGGCCACGGCGTTGGGATGAATGCTCGTCAACGGCAGATTGATGAACACCCAGCGGACCTTGCCGGTCTGCACGAACTCGCGGTCGATCGTCGGCAGCACCGTCACGGTGAACATGCGGCACGCGGGGCACTGGAAGTCCGCCATCTCATAGACCGTGACCGGCGCGTCGGCCGCGCCTTTGGAGCGCGCCGCCAAGGAATCCTCGTTCTGCGCGCCGCCCGGAACGAAGCGCAGCGCTGCGGCGAGGAAGACGAGAGAGGGGCGGAGGCTGGTCAGGGGCCCGACTTGGTCCAGATGGCGATGACTCCGCAATCGGAGTCAGCCTTGAGGAACTCGGCGGGCGCTTCATTAGGGCTGCGGTAAATCTCCACGGCGACGATTCCCACGACGGGAAGATGCGGCGTCGACGACACCGAGGCCGGCATGCCGTCGACCACCCAGTCGGCGGCACACACGCCGTGCGCCGTGCGCGTCATCTGCGCGGTACAAATGCCCGAGCGGCAATTCAACCGCACGCCGGGGACGCCGCGGAGCAGGTCCGCCATCGTGGCGGCGTGGCTGGCTTCGATCTGGTCGTGCGTGATGAAGATGCCGCGGCCGGCGCGACGCCGCTCCTCGAATTCCTGCATGCGCCGCTGGAAATACCCCGGCCGGCCCTCGACCACAATCGGGTCGAGCTCGATGTCGATGGGCGCGACCTCGAAGATGTAGTCGACCACCTCCGCGTCAGAGAGGCGCAGCACCCAGGAAGTGACGCCGTAGCCGATCGCGCGCACCTCGAGGATATACGTCCCGGCACCCAGGCTGGCGTGACTGAATCGCCCGGCGCTGTCGGTGGCGGCATGCAGGCGTGTCCCGATCAGGTTAACTGTCGCCCCGATCACGGGCTGGCGGGATAGCTGGTCCACCACCTGTCCGTTGATCCCGCCGGTAGGGGTTATGGCGTGTCCCTGTGCTTGGGCCTGCCCCCGCGCACCCCACGCCACCGTCAGCCCGAGGCACAACGCCGCCATCGGGAAGGGGAGGGGGGGGAGGATGTGGGCTGTGCCTGTCATGACCGCCGACCGTACGCGACCGTTGATAGATGATAGGGCGCCCCCGGCCGGATGCAACCCGGACATCAGGGGGTTGACAGGGTTATGCGTCGGGCCGTATAACCGGGGGGAGACCCAGTGTGGGTCCAGGGCCGTCAGGCCGTCACCTGATTCCCGAACGGTATGACTGTCGCGCTCATTCGA
>QHUE01000344.1 GCA_003221825.1 Gemmatimonadota bacterium | reverse complement strand
CTGTACGCGTACCACTTGCCGATGGCGGGATTGGTCGTGTCGGCCCCAAAGGTGGTCGCGGCGTACCCCTCCGCCGGCACCTCCGTGGTCGAGTCGAAGCTGACCGCCCCCAAGTCGAGCGCTGCAGCGCCGGGAGCCGTGATCACGTGATTGCGGCGGAAGCCGATCTCGCGCCACCAACGCCATTCATCGCCGCGCGAGGCATCGAGTGTGTACGTGCTATCGGCATGCGGCCCGATCTCATAGGGCGGAAACTCTGGCTTACTGAACGCACCGATCAACAACGACGCGACGAGCAGGAGAAAGGCCGCGGCCATCGCCCACACCAATAACGGAGCCTTCAAGCCTCCGCCATGAATGGATACCACGGGTCGCGCGGCGGCACGAAGTTCTCCTTGATCGCCCGCGCGCTGGTCCAGCGGATCAGGTTGAGCAGGCTGCCGGCCTTGTCGTTCGTGCCACTGGCCCGCCCGCCCCCGAACGGCTGCTGCCCGACCACCGCGCCCGTGGGCTTGTCGTTCCGATAGAAGTTGCCCGCGGAGTAGCGCAGCGCCGTATCGGCCTCGGCCAGGGCCGCGCGGTCCTGCGCGAACACGCCGCCGGTGAGCGCGTAGGGCGACGTCCGGTCCACTAGCCCCAGCGTCTCCTTCCATTGTTTATCCGGATACACGTACAGCGACAGCACCGGCCCGAAGATCTCTTCGCACATGGTGCGGTACATCGGATCCTGGACCTGGATCACCGTCGGGTGCACAAAGTAGCCGTCCGCATCGTCGCACTCACCGCCGAACAGGATCTTGGCCTTCGGCTCGCTCTTCGCGCGTTCGATGTGCATCGACGTCGGCGCTCGCGTGGGCGAGAATGAAGTCCTTGCCGCCCGTCTCGCCGACGAGGCGCGGGTAGTCGGCGTAGCCGGTCAGGTTGTCGGCGACTTGCTTCCACAGCGTCTGGAACACTTCCGTGGACCCGGTGAAGTGAATGCCGCCCAGACGGGGGTCGGCCAGTAGCCGTTCGCTGATCACGGCTGCGGGACCCGGGACGAAGTTGATGACGCCCGGGGGCAGTCCCGCCTCCTGCAACAACCGGAAGACGAGATAGTTCGAGTAGGAGGCCGTCGCGGCCGGTTTCCAGACGACGGTGCAGCCCATCATCGCCGGCGACGTCGGCAGGTTGCCGCCAATCGCCGTGAAGTTGAATGGCGTGATGGCGTAGACAAATCCTTCGAGCCCGCGGTAGTCCATCGCATTCCACATCCCGCTCCCGGCGGGCGACAGCGGCTGCTCGGCATGGATCCGTTCGGCGTAATGAATGTTGAAGCGCCAGAAGTCGATCAGCTCGCACGCCGCATCGATCTCCGCCTGGAACGCCGTCTTGCTCTGGCCGAGCATCGTGGCCGCGTTGAGCATGGCGCGCCAGCGCGTCGCGAGCAGGTCGGCCGCCTTGAGGAAGACGGCGGCGCGATCGGCCAGGCTCCAGTTTGACCAGTCGCGCCACGCGTCGCTGGCCGCTTTGACGGCGGCGGTGATTTCCTCCGGGCCGGCCTGATGCACCTTCGCGAGCACGTGCCGGTGGCAGTGCGGCATCACCGCATCGACGGTCTTGCCGGTGCGGATTTCCTTGCCGCCAATGACGACCGGGATCTCGATTTGGCGGCCGCTGAGGTCTTTCAGCGCCTGCTTGAGCTCGGTGCGCTCGCGTGAGCCGGGAGCGTAGGCGAGGACGGGTTCGTTGACCGGGGTAGGGATTTTGGCTGTGTTCATGCCGGGAAATGTAACCGGGGAACCTCAGGGTGTTGTGGAGATGACATGACGATCGATCCTCGAACCAGAATCGGCCACGTCCACCTGACGGTGAGCGACCTGGATCGCTCGCTGCAGTTCTACCGCGACGTCCTGGGCTTCGAAATCACCGCCCGCTATGGGTCGGACGCCGTCTTTGTGTCGGCCGGCGGTTATCATCATCACATCGGCCTGAACACCTGGGCCGGCCGCGGCGCCCCGCGCCCGCCCGCGGGGACGACCGGCCTCTACCATTTCGCGATTCTCTATCCCGACCGTGCCGCCCTTGCCGCCGCCGTGCGCCGGGTGCTCGAACATGGCATCGCCCTCGAGGGCGCATCGGATCATGGGGTGAGTGAAGCGATCTATCTGCGCGATCCCGACGGCAACGGCATCGAGCTGTACCGCGACAGGCCCGAAAGTGAATGGCCGCGCGGACCGGACGGCGCCATCCGGATGCACACGCGGCCACTCGATCTGCAGGCGCTGCTCGCCTAGGAGCGGCGGTCCGCTTCCCGCTGCGGCGGCAGCGGCAGCGCGATGGTGAGTGTGGTCGCGTCGCCGGACTCGACCTTCACCGTCCCATTGAAGGCACTCTCCGCCACGCTGCGCACCTTGGTGAGATCGCTGAGCGCCCGGCCTCCGCGAACGACCAGCGCGAGCTCTTGGCCTTTCTGTTCCAACTCCACGCGCACCGGAGTGGTCTGGCCCGTGGTCATATCGGTGGCACTCCGCACGACACTCACGAGCATGTCGAAGAGCGCATTCGAATCGCCCTTGATGTACACGGTCTCGAGCGCGGTCGTGAAGTCGAGATCGACGCCGCGGTCGCGTAACAAGCGCCGCTCGAGCGTCAGGCAGGAGCGCACCACGCGCACCGCGTCGAATCGGCCTCCGCCTCCGCGAGCCGTCAGCATGCCGGCACGCGCGCTCTCTCGCATGGCGTGCAGCATTTCCGACGTGCGATCGAGGTCTTCGAGCACCTGGCCGAGATCGTCCAGCAGGGCGAGGCGGCGATCGGCCGCGAGGTCGACCCAGCGTCCGATCGACTCCATGGAGAGCTGCAATGGCATCGGCCGACGGGCTCGGCGCCGTGACCCATCGAGAACCGACGGGAACAGGGACGCTCCAACGCTGCAGGATGACGTCCAGATCGAAGCCGGGAGGCTCAGCACCCACATCGGGGCCGCTGCTCGCGCGAGGGACGGCTTGGTGAGGTCCAATGACTTCCCACAGGACGACCGGGCGTCCCACGACGGCGCTTGCCTGGCGCAGTACTTCGCCTTCGTCCCCGCGAAACACTACTGCACTCAACTTGTCCTCCATCGGCATCCCGATGTGTCAGGGTGTCGGGTGGGGGGCGCAGTCTAGAAATTGCTCCCCCTTGCAACGCCGTCAAGCGGAGACTAGCGTCTGGCGCATGACGACACCACCTCCTGGTTTCCCTTCGCGTCCCTCGGTCGGACGATCATCCTTCGCCGTCGCCATGAAGGATTACACGTTTATCCGGCCGGGAATCGCGATCACGATCAGCGCGGTGACGCTCGCCCTCGCCCTCATCATCGGGCTGTGGCTGATGTTCTCCCTCCGCGAGGCCGCCGCGACGGTGACCCGGGGCGCCCACAACTCCGAGACACTCCACCGCTACAACGCGGGGCTCGAGGTCTGGCGCGAAATGGCGACCAGCACCGACCCGCGGTACCGCCGGGGCGAGGCGGTCGCTCAGCGAGACACCCTGGGACGGCAGCTCCGGGTCGAGCTGGCCGAGCTCGGCAACTCGATGCCCGACGATCAGGACCGCGAGCGGGTGCAGACCGTCCTCGGCGGCCTGACGAGCACAGGCACGGGC
>QHUE01000220.1 GCA_003221825.1 Gemmatimonadota bacterium | reverse complement strand
GTGACGTACCAGGGCCAGCATGGGGGACTGCTCGACCTCGTCCTGCGAGCGCTCGCCCAGGTACGTCACCAACGTGGTGTAGTGGCCCGCGTCGGCCAGCTCCTGCGCCGCATGCAGCGGTGCCAGCGACCCCTGCAGCTCCGCTGTGAAGTCCTCGTTCCACCCTTGCCGGGCCAGATTGCGGAGCTCGCCTTCCGCGCCGAGCCGCGTGAAGAGGGCCTTCGCGGCCCGCGCCGCCGTCTGTGCAGCGGCCTGCCGGCCCATCGCGCGGAGCACCATGCTCAAGTCGCGCGACGCCTCGGCCTGCAGCTGCGGCCGCTGGTGCGCCTCCGCCCGCTCGATCACCCCGCGCAGCGTCCCCTCCGCCGCCGCCCACCGGCCTTCGGCCGTCAGCAGCGACGCGACGACGCGCGCATCCTCGGCCTCGTCGGCTGGATGCGGCAGCTGACTCCGGCTCTCCCGGATCCGCTCCAGCTCGCCGCGCGCCGGCTCCAGCTCGCCGCGGACGATGTGAATCTCCGCCCGCCCTCGCAGGACCAGTGCCCACAACGCGGGATCCCCGGTGGCTTCAGCCTCCGCCACGGCGCGATCGGCCTCCGCGAGGGCGCGATCGAGCGCTCCCTGTTCGCGGTACGCGATCCCCAGGTTGTGACCGCACTCGGCGACCCCCTGTCGCCAGCCGCCCCGATCGAAGGCCGCACGGGCGACTTCCCAGGACCCGATCGCCTCGGCGTGGCGTCCCCGCAGGTGACTGATGATGCCGAGGTTGTTGGAGCAGCGGCCGACCGTTGCCAAATCGGCGTCGAGGCTGGCGAGCATGAGGGCCCGCGTGCAGTAGTCCGCGGCCTCGTCGAGACGCCCGCTGACCAGCGACATGGCACCGCGCGCGTTCAACGCACGACCCTCGACTCCCCGCTCGCCACCCTTGCGGGCCTGGTCGAGCGCCGCGTCGAGCCACTGAAGTCCTTCCTCAGAGCTCCCGAGCTGCGCCTGCGCGGTCCCGTACAACAGTGCGAGGCTCGCCGACTCCACGAGCTCGCTGCGTTCGCGGGCGGCGAGATATTTGACGACCTCGGCGTGCTGTCCCGCCGCGGCGAGCTGCCGGGCCTTATCGACTACGATGGATGACGTGTGCACCGGTCCCTCCCTTTCGGCGATCACCAGGACACCGCGTATTGTGAGAAGTGGAGCACCTCGGCGCCGACCACTTGCTGGGTCGGGTCGTTCCTCGATAGCAGCTTTCCCCAGGAGCTCCCGCCGCTCTTCGAATAGACCGCGAGGTTCTGCTCGATCAGGGCATCGGTGCCGTCCACGACCCCGTCGCCGTTGAAATCGGGATTCGCGTCTTGATACCAGAAGGCCAGCTGCGCCGGAGACGAGCTGGAGAACACCACGCCGGACGGCTGGAAGTCCACCCTGAAGTAGACGGTGTCGATCGTCAGGGTGATGAGGACCGAGTCGCCCCGGCCGAGCGGCACGCCGCCGGCCCCCGCCACGAGACCGTTGATCGGGATCTTGAAGCGCAGGAACGGGTCGCTCATGAGCTGGCCGGGAACGCGGCGGTAATAGACGCCGATCGTCGTCTGCGTCCCCCGTTTGGCCCAGAACGACATCTGGTAGGTCTTGAGCCGAGCGAGCTCATGGTGGTTACCACGACACCGCGTACTGCGAGAAGTGGTAGACTGCCGCTCCAACCAATTGCTTCGTGGTGTCGTTGATCGACGGTTGCTTGGACCAACCGTACGCCTTGTCGCCCTGGTACCAGATGGCGAGTTGCTGCATCAGGAGCTGATCGGCGGCATCCACGACTCCATCGCCGTTCAGATCCGGATTCGCACGCCCATACCAGAAGCCCAGGATCGCCGGGGACGTCTTGGAGAACAACACCCCGGACGGCTGAAAGTCGACCAAGAAGCTCACCGGATCGATGTTCAGGGTCACGAGGATCGAATCGCCACTTTTCAGGGTGGCCCCGTTCGCGCCGGCCACCAGCCCGCCCCTGGGGATAGAGAAACGCAGGAACGGGTCGCCAACCGATTGACCCTTGGCGGGGAGGTAATTCACCGCGACCGCGGATGCTTTCCCAACGTAGGCCCAGAACGAAACCTGGTAGGTCGCGAGTGACGGCGCGGTTTTCGCCTGCCGGAGCATGGGGATCGATCTGCTCGCCACGCTCTGAGCGAGCGGCCGCTCCAGGGCGGAGGGAACCGGCCCGATTCCGTCCGTGCACGCCGCAGCGAGCAGTGCGAGCGGGATCAGGGAACGGCGAACGAACATACGACGCTCCGAGCTCATGTGCGTACTACCACGCCACGGCGTAGTTCGAGAAGTGGTGCAGCAGCCCGCCGACCCACAGCGACCCCAGGTACGTCTTGTACTTCACGACTACCGCCGAATCGGTAGACGTCGGCGACTGCAGATATCCGAGGATGCTCAACGAGTCGTCAACATGGACGATCTGGAGCACCTGATTGGGGTGCACGCCGCAGTTGTCCAGGTTCGTCGCGACGAGCGCGCCGATGCCATGCACGCCGGGCCTGAACTTGAGGCCCTCAGGGCGGAAGCGGAGATGGCTCGCTGCAGCTCGAGGCAGCGGCGCTCGCGCAGGCGAGCAGCGCGAGCGGGAGCAACCACCGCCGGACGTGGGGTCGATTGATGGAGTTCATGGCCGGCCTACCAGGACACAGTGTACTGCGAGAAATGATGCAGCGCCCCGGCGACGTACTGATTCGCCTGACTCCAGGCCTTCTTTTTGACTCTGATCCAGGTCGAGTCGGGCGTGGCCAGGTAGCGAATGATGTTCAGCGAGTCGGTGGCCTGCGCGATTCGCAGCGTATCGCTCGTCGGGACGCCGCAGTCCTTGAAGCTTGTATAAAGGAGCGCCGACCACCCCGCACCGTTGGTCCGGAACTGCAGGCCGTCGGGCTGAAAGCGAACCCAGCGCACGGTGTCCGCTGGCGCGACCGCGGTGATGCTCACCGTGTCGCTGAGCGCCATCGAATCGACCCACAGATAGTGGTGGCCGACCGCGATGAGCCCCCCGGCGGGTCCGATCACCTGGGTCACGGAATCGTAGGTCTGCGCACACGCGATCAGCCCGGACGTCTTCATCACGGTTGGCGCCCATTTGCTCGCCAGGAGGGCGGGCGCACGGAGATCGACACCGACCGGCGAAGGATCCCGGCAGCTCAGGGCTGCGGCGGTAGCGCTGGCGGCCAGCGCCAGCGGGATCAGGGAACGGCGAACGAACATGCGAGCCTCCGAGTTCATGATGAGTCCTACCACGCCACGGCGTAGTTCGAGAAATGCTGCAGTTCCCCGACGACACTGTGATGCGACTTGTGTACGTGCTTAAACCGTGGGTCGCCGTGCCAGGAATCGACGGCAGGCAGGAACTCGATGACGTCGAGTGCATCGGTAACATGAGCGATCCGGGGCGTGGCAGCCTTTCTGACGCGGCAGTTATCGAACGTCAAGACGAGCAGGGCGGTCTTTTGGAAACGGAGGCCCTCAGGCTGTAAGCGAATCAACGCCAGCGTATCCGATGGTGTGACGGCGGTGATGGTCACGGTATCGCGGAGCGCTCCCCGTGGGATCACCAGCCAGTTGTGACGTACCGTGAGGAATCCTCCCTCAGGTCCGATCGTCTGGGTCACGGACTCGTAACGGAGCGGGCGGCAGGAAAGGAGCGAGTCACCGCCCTCGTTCGGGTCCTCAGGGTCGTCGCTGTCGTCGCCCCCGGGGTGCGGCGACCCCCTCGACGCGGACAGACCGGGCGTGCGCGCATCGACGCCAAGCGGCGACGGGGTGCCACAGTTCGAGGCCGCCACGGACGCGCCGAGCAGCAAGCCGAGCGTGAGCAGGAAACGGCGTAAGGCCATTGTGATTCTCCGAATGCGAGGCGGGGACCGACGCTTCTTCGGCCGCTCGCAGAAGCAGGAAGTGTTCCGGCGCGCGGCGTTGGGCTAGCCTGTTGATTTGTCAGAGCCTGCGGAAAACAGCAGGGGAAATGGAGCGACGAAACAGGGACGTTTCGTCCCAGAGGGTGGGTCGATTCGGACTAACGCACATTGGTCCGGCGCCGTTCGCCAACAGAACCGCAAGTGCGGCGACGTCGAGGTCACTGGCGCCGTGCCGCACTGCAGCGGCCGCTCGGCCGAACGTGACCCTGGTCACTTCACATATAGTTTCCGGGGCTTACGTTGGTGCGTGGTTTGCGCCCAGCAGGTCCCAACACCGCCACGAGTCTCGCAGGCGCAACCAACCGCCACCCTCTTGTGCCCGTCGTAGACACGGCGGCTGGAGTCGCCATGCCTGCGTCGGACCCGGCTGAGGACCGCCGGAGCGGTCTCGATCGGCGGCGCCCCTCGTTGCCGGGGCTCCCACGGGTAACTGTCATCGCCATTTCCGCCGCGTTCGGCCAATTCTGGCACGATCTGGCCGCCGATCTGGACGTCGCCATCGATGTGTTCGGGCGCGATGTCGAGGCGATCTCGTTCGGGCCGGACACGGCGGCGGCCATTGTCGCGGCGGGTGGTGCCGAGGACGAAGCGATCCGCTGGCTGGCGAGCCATACCGTACCTCGCCACATCGCTTTCTTCGTGGTCGGTACCGACCCGGCGCGCCGCACGGCGATGCAGATGATCGCGCAGGGCGCCGGCGACTATTTCGCCCTCCCGGAGGATGTCGAAATCCTCCGCAATGCGGTCGCCGGCGCCCGCAACACACATCACATC
This sequence comes from Gemmatimonadota bacterium, assembly GCA_003221825.1. Taxonomy (GTDB): domain Bacteria; phylum Gemmatimonadota; class Gemmatimonadetes; order Gemmatimonadales; family GWC2-71-9; genus 20CM-2-65-7. The sequence goes on along the minus strand of QHUE01000220.1, from coordinate 5,395 downwards.
CGTGTGGCGAGCTCGGCCAATGCCCCCAACCCGTTTGCCGCCATAGTGGGCGAAAGCGCGGCGCTGCAAAAGGAGCTGGCGCGCGCCGCCCGTCTGATGCAACATCGGCACGCGCGTGCACTCATCGTCGGGGAGACCGGAACAGGCAAGGAAGTGCTCGCGCGGGCGATCCATACCGGCGGGCCCCGCCGCGATGCGCCGTTCGTCGCCGTGAACTGCTCGGCCTTCCCGGAGCATCTCATCGAATCGGAGCTGTTCGGCCATGAGCGCGGTTCGTTTACGGGCGCGTACGCCGCCAAGCCCGGGCTCTTCGAGGTCGCGGACACGGGTACGCTGTTCCTGGACGAGATCGCGGATCTGCCGCTCGGCGCGCAGGCAAAGCTCCTGCGCGTGTTGGAGGACAAGGAAATTCGGCGCGTGGGCGGAACGAAGCCGCGGCCCGTGGACGTGCGCATCCTGGCCGCCACGAACGGACACCTGACAGACCTGGTGGCCAGCGGCGGCTTCCGTGAAGATCTCTACTTCCGCCTCAGCGCCGTCGTCCTGCGGCTACCGCCGCTGCGTGAGCGCGGCGACGATGTCCTTCTCGTAGCGGAGGCGCTGCTCGGGCAGCTGGCTCAGGAGCACGACGTGCGGCAGCCAGCGCTCGCTCCGGGTGTGAGCGAGCGGCTGCGCGCGCATCCCTGGCCCGGCAACATCCGCGAGCTGAAGAACGCGCTCGAACGGGCGCTGTTGCTGTCGCCCGGCGGCGACCTCTGCGCTGAAGAGCTCCTGCCCCCGAGCGCGGCGCCCGCGCGCGCCGACGGCCCCCTCCCATTCCCCGCGCCCCTGCAGGAAATCACGGCGGCGGCCGCCCAGGCGACGGTGAAGCTGTGCGGTGGCAACCGGAGGGAATCAGCGCGGCGCCTGAAAATCTCGCCTCGGCGGCTGCGCCGCCTGCTGAGCGGCGCCGCAGACATCGGCGAGGATCTCTTCGAGATCGCGAACTGACGTAGCCTGTACAGATCGCGAAGCTGGAAGCATCATTGGACGTGCGTCGCGTCCTCGTGATTGCCACGAGCCTCCTCCTCGCCGCGCTCGCCGGCTGTGAGCCGCGCGGCGGGTGCCGCGGTGACTACTGTGGCGTGCTCGTGATCGCCGCGCCGGGCGAGCCTGATATTCTGCTTCCCCCGATCACCCTGCTGGCCATCGGACGCGACGTGACCGACCAGCTCTTCCTCAAGCTCGCCGATGTCGGGATGTCGTCGAATACCGTCGGGGACGACGACTTCGTGCCGCAACTCGCGGCCCGCTGGGACTGGACCGACACGGTGACGTTGACCTTCCACCTCGATCCACGAGCCCGCTGGCAGGACGGTGTACCCGTGACCGCGGCCGATGTGGCGTTCACGTTCGATGTGTACACGGACTCGGTCATCGACGCACCGTCGCGCTACGCGTTGCGGGACATCGCATCCGTGAGCGCGCGCGACACGCTCACCGCCGTGTTCCATTTTCGCCGCCGCTACGCCGAAATGTTTTTCGATGCCGTGTACCACATGCGCGTGCTGCCCGCCCACGTGCTCCGCGCACTCCCGCGCGCCGCGTGGCGGACCGCGCCGTTCGGACGCGAGCCGATCGGCGACGGACCGTACCGCTTGGTGCGCTGGAAGGCGGGGGAGAGTCTCGAGCTCGCCGCCGATTCCATGTTCTTCCTCGGGCGCCCCCACTTGCGGCGGCTGATCTGGCGCTTCACGCCCAACCTCGACGTGGCGGTGACGCAGCTCATCGCCGGCCAGGCGGATGCGATCGAAGTTTTGGGACCGCCCGACAACGTGAAGCGGGTTCATGACGCATCGGCCCTGGCAACCTATCCGTACCACGGCACGGCCTACGGTTTTCTCGCGTTCAACTTGCGCGCCAATGGCGACACGGGCGCCCCACATCCCGTGTTCGGCGATCGTGACATGCGGCGGGCGGTCGTGATGGCGCTCGATCGCCAGCGCATGTTGCAGAACGTATGGGGGGATCTCGCCGAAGTGCCGCCCGGCCCGATGCCCCGCCTGTGGTCCATCTGGGACCGGTCGTTGGCGGGCGACGTGGCACACGACTCCGCGCAAGCGGCACGGCTGCTGGCGCAGCACCGCCGGCGAGCCTTCCATATTCTCGTGCCCACCACGAGCGGGCTGCGCCGGCAATACGCGCGGTTGATCCAGGAGCAGCTCCGCACGGCTGGACTGGACGTTATCATCGACGAGGTCGATCTCAGCCTCATGCAGGCGCGCACCAACACGGGGCATTTCGACGCCGTCCTGGGGGCTTGGGCGACCGGCCCGTCCCCCATCGACGCGACACTCCAGAACTGGACGCGGCGCGGCTTCGGCGGAGGAAATCCGGGCCGCTACGACAACCCTGAGGTCGATCGGTTGCTCGAGCAGGCGGCCGGGGCGCGTAATCGGGCGGAGGCGACACGCTTGTTGCACAGCGCCATCGTGCTCTGGAACGCAGACGCGCCGGCCGCCGTGTTGTACGCCCCGGACAACGTGGCCGCCGTCCATCGCCGTGTCCGCGACGTGACGATTCGGCCGGACTCCTGGCTGGCCCTGGTGCGCAGTTGGCGCATCCCGTCGTTGCAGTTGACCGACCGGGATCGCATGGGGACCGAGCGGATACCTTAGGCCTCGCGCTTGCGCCGCGTCTTCTTCTCTTTCTCCTGAGGCTGAGGCCGCTGCTCCATCGACCCGGCAACCACGACCTGGTTGCGACCGGCATTCTTGGCCTTGTACATCGCCGCGTCGGCGGTGGCGATCAGCTCCTCCGGCGTGTCGCCGCCGTCAGGGTACTCCGCCACGCCGATGCTCAGGGTGAGCGTCCCTTGGCCGAGGTCCTGTTCGGCCACCCGGGCGCGAATGCGCTCCGCGACGAGCATGGCCGTCGCCATGTTCGCCTCGAGTAGCATCACCACGAATTCCTCACCGCCGTAGCGCGCCACACTGTCCACCTGCCGCGTCGTCTGGCGGAAGACCTCGGCGATCTTCACGAGCGCCGCGTCACCCGCGAGATGTCCGTGCGTGTCGTTGTACTGCTTGAACCGATCGACATCCGCCAGCAAGACCGAGAATGCGCGCCGCAAGCGTCGCGACCGCTGGACCTCGCTGGCGAGCGTCCCCATGAGGTGCCGGCGATTGTAGAGCCCCGTCAGAGCATCGGTGAGCGACAGCTTTTCCAATTCTCCCTGACTCTCTTTTTCTCTCAGGCGCGACACCAGGGTGTTGAACGCCCGCGTCAGGTACCCGACCTCGCCGCTGCCGCCGGTTGGCAGCTCGACCGACAGGTCCCCGGCCGCCACGCGGGCCGCGGCTTCGGTGAGACGCTCGAGCGGGCGCGTGACGAACAGACCAACCATGTACGCCAGCAGCCCAACTCCCAGGATCAGCGTAAAAAGGAGCAACACCGTGCGAAACCGCAGCACCCCGGCCTCGCGCACGGTTTCGGCGCGCGGCGTTTCGGCCACGGCCGCCCAGTGGAGCTGGGGAATACGCCGGAGTACCGCCACGACCTGACGCCCCTGAGGGCGTGACTGCACGATCGTCTGGCCTTCTCGCTCGCTCAGCTCTCTGGTCGTCGCCTCCGGCAGGGTCGTCTTCATCACGTCCGCGGAGTTGCCCGCCGAGCTGATCACGAGGTGTCCCTGCTCGGTGATCAGGTAGAGGACGCGCGAGTTGTCCGAGGACAGCTGGCCCAGCATGTTCCCCAGACTGTCCAAATTGATTTTGGCGCCCAACGCGCCGAGGAATAAGCCGTCGTCCCGACGAATCGGCACGACGAGGACCAGCGCGGCCTTGCCGATCCCGGCGTCCCAGAAGGGTTCGCCCACGAGGGCATCGCGGGTCCGCAGGTTGTTCAATCGGTCGGGCGTCAAGCGAAAGCCCGTCCGGCTGCCGCTGCTCGTGAGGACCTGCCCGTCTTGACCGATGATGGCTAGTCCTTCGTGAGCCGGAAGGTTCTGACGCACGGAGTTGAGGTAGTCGCGCAGCCGGTTGAGGGACTGCGCCGTATTCCGGCCGGTTGCTCGCGCCAGATTGTCGGACACGACGTAGGGGCTCGCCCGCACGCGCAAATCGTAAACGCGCTGGTCGAACCAGGCGTCCACCTCGCGCGCCATGTCCGAGCTCAACAGGCGGAGCTCCTGTCCGACGCGGTCGCTCAACGAGCGGCGATTGCGGCCGTACAACATCACCGTCATGGCGAGGGTGGTGAACAGCGTCGCCAGGACCGCGAATGCGACAAACTTGCCCCGCATGGTGTCGAGGCGCAGCGTGCGCAGCGATCGGGTGGCTTTTTCCCAGATATTCACGGAAGGCAACATTCACTTTCGGCGGGCAGGCGCAATAGATGGCGCCTTGCTGCAAGCGTCGCAACGAGTTAGTCGCCCTGCCGCAGTAGCTGCGCGAACTCCTGCAGCTCCGCCTCGCCCAGGTCGGAAGCCACCCAGTACGTGTAGTCCGCCGCCGTCCAATGGAGCAGGTGATAGCCCTGGCGGTCGCTGGTCTTGGGCCCGCCACTTGGGCCGCGCGCACTGGGCCACACGAACACGTTGATCACGTGCTGGCGCCGGCCATACACCAGCACCGCGACTGTCCGCCCATCCACGTAGTCGAGCCGGCCTCCAAGCAGCGGGTACCCGCGCCCGGCGAAGTCGTCGACACGGGGCGAGAAGTCGAGCCGGCCGTTGAACCACGGCTTCACCGTGTGCTGATCCGACGAGAGCACATCCGTCAGGTGGCCGGGCATCAAAGACCGGATGTGGCTCGCGAGCACGTCGTCGGCCAGCGCCTCGCCGGCCGCGCGCTGGCGCGCGAGCGTCCAGCTGCCGAGCGCGACCGCGGCGAGCGACGCGGCCAGGGCCAGCGGCCGCCACACGTCGCGCACGCCGAACGGACGAGGAGCACGTGCGCGCGCCCCGGTCGCCGCGGCGTCCCGAACGCGGTCGCGGAGAGCGGCCGGCGCCTGAAATTTCGGAATGCCCGCCGCGATCGCCGCGCGGAGCGCGAGCCGTTCGTCGCGGAACCGCGTGCATTCCGCGCACTGGGCAAGGTGCGCCTCCAGCTCGCGCGTGTCGACCGCCGCGAGCTCGCCATCGAGATATGCGTCGACCTGGGCTTCGATGCCCGGATGGGTCACGTCAGCGTCCTTCTTCTTCACGCAGCGCTTTCTGGAGATGCGCGCGCGCGCGGGACAGCCGTGACATCACCGTGCCGACCGGCACGCCGGCGACGTCGCTGATCTCCTTGTACGACAGCCCCTCGAGCTCACGCAGCACGATCACCTCCCGGAATTCCGGCGCCAGGCGGTCCAGCGCCCGACCGACTGTTTCCTTGGCGGCGTTGCGGAGCACCGCCGTCTCCGGATGCTC
>QHUE01000219.1 GCA_003221825.1 Gemmatimonadota bacterium | reverse complement strand
GATCAACGACAAGTGCAGTTGATGCGGCAGCCACACCGGCTGGCGCCGGCGCCGTCATCGCCCCGCGCTCGCCGCAGCCCACGAGCGCGCCAGCCAACGCGAGCAGCGGAATGGTGGTGGTGATCGAGCCTTTCATGGAGCCTCCTTGGGCCTCAATGGCGGTCGTATGAACCGAGGGCTAACGTAGGGTCGAGCGGTGAGGGCCCGGTCAAAAACGGGTCAGACGGGTTCGATGCTAGAGCTCAGAACGTTCGGCGGGTTATCGGTGCAGCAGGAAGGCGCTCCTAGTGTTGGGGCGGGCGCGCAGCGGAAGACCCTTGCCCTCCTCGCGCTGCTTGGCGCGCACCCGCGCGGCCTGAGCCGCGACAAGATCGCCGCCTACCTGTGGCCTGACAGCGACAGCAAACATGCGCGTGGCTTACTCAAGCAGGCGTGCTACGCGCTGCGCCGTGACCTCCACGCAAACAGGCTGTTCCTCGGCTCAAACGAACTCCGCCTCAACCCCGCCTTTGTCACCAGCGACGTCCAAGCCTTTGAAGCGGCGCTGCGCAGCGGCGACTTAGCGAAGGCCGCCGACTTGTACGCCGGCGCCTTCCTCGACGGCTTCTTTCTCAATGAAGCGACGGAATTCGAGGATTGGGCGGAGGTCGAGCGGGGCCGGCTGGCGAAAGAGGTGTGCGACGTGTTCGCGAAGCTGGCCACACGCTCCGCGGCTGCAGGGGATCACCAGACAGCGCAGCGGTGGTGGCGCAGGCTCGCGGCGCTCGAGCCGTTGAGCTCTCGGGCGGCACTCGGATTGATGACGGCACTGGCCGAGCGCGGCGAAATCCCCGAAGCGCTGCGCCACGGCAAAGCCTACGAGGCGCTGGTTCGTGAGGAGCTCGGCGCGCCACCGGAACCCGCCGTCGCAGCTGTGCTGAATCGGTTGCAACACGAGCCGGCGGCAGCGGAGGGCGTGAGCAGCGATGACCTGCGTCTGGCCGTCACGTCGGGCGGTCGCCGGCGCACCGTCGGCTACGAGAAGCAGCGGGCGATGCTGCGCGAGGGTTTCCGCGCCGCCGTCGCCGGGCGCGGTCTGTTGATGTGCATTGCCGGCGAGCCGGGCAGCGGCAAGACGACCCTGATCGAAGATCTGTTGGGTGAGGTCGTCGCGAGTGGACGGATTTCGCACGTGACTCGCGGTCGCTGCTCCGAACGTCTCGCGGGCAGTGGCGCCTATCTGCCGCTGCTCGATGCGCTCGAGAGTTTGTTGCGGGCAGACACTCGAGGCGCCATCGCACATCTCATGCAACAGCACGCCCCGAATTGGTACGCCCAGGTGGCGCCTGCGCTCCAAACCGTCGCCCAGGGAAAAGCGCCTCACGTGCAGGCGGCCTCGCAAGAGCGTCTCAAGCGGGAGATCAACGCGTTTTTCAGGGAAGTCTGCCGCCTGCGGCCGCTCGTTGTGTTCCTGGACGACGTCCACTGGGTGGACGCATCAACCGTCGACATTTTGAGCTACGTCGCGAATCAAATGAACACGGCACAAATGCTGATCATCGCGACGTACCGGCCTTCGGAGCTGCAGATCACGAAGCATCCGTTTGGGGCGTTGAAGCTCCACCTCCAAGGCGAGGGAGTGTGTCAGGAGCTGACGCTCGAGTTGCTGACACCCGAGGACGTCGCGGAATTCCTCGACCTCGAGTTCCCCCATCACCACTTCCCGGCCACGTTCGCGCGATGCATGCACGCGAAAACCGAAGGCAGTCCGCTGTTCATGGTGGACCTGGTGCGCTATCTGCGGGCGAAGCAGGTCATCGTGCCGGACAACGGCGGGTGGAAGTTGGCAGGCTCGCTGCCCGACCTGGAACGCGACTTGCCCGAGTCGGCTCGCAGCATGATCGAACGCAAGATTGAACAGCTGAACGAGGACGATCGGCACCTCCTGACTGCGGCGGGCGTCCAGGGCTACGAGTTCGACTCGACGATCGTGACGCAGGTCTTGAGCGGCGCTGCGGACAAGATCGAAGCGCGACTTGACGCGTTGGATCGCATCCACGGTCTCGTGCGGCCCCTGCGCGAACGCGCATTTCCCGACGGTACACCCACGGTGCGCTACCGGTTCGTCCACGTGCTCTACCAGAATGCCTTGTACGCTCGGCTCGCGCCGACTCGGCGGGCAACGCTCAGCCGTAATGTCGCCGAAGCGTTGCTCGCGCATTATGGCGACCGCAGTGCGGAGGTGGCGGCGGAGCTCGCGCTCTTGCTGGAGGCGGCCAGAGACGTCCCCCGCGCCGTCGAATATTTCGCGATCGCCGCTGAGCGTGCCGCCCAAGTGTTCGCGCACGGTGAAGCGGTTACGCTCGCCCAACGCGGTCTCGGATTGCTGCAGAGTCTGCCGGAGACACCGGAGCGCGCGGGACGGGAGCTCGGACTCCAGCTCCGACTCGGGTACTCACTGATGTTCTCCAGAGGCTACACGCTTCCGGAGTCCGGCGCCGCGATGACTCGCGCGCGGGAGATCTGCCAGCTGCTGGGCGACTCGGTCCAGATTTTCGCCGCAGTGTTCGGCGTCTGGGCGTACTACCTCGTCAGTGCGGAGATGCGTGCGGCGCGGGAGGTGGCTCAGGATCTCGTCCGGATGAGCGAGGGCGTTCGGGATCCGCTGCTCGTCTGTGGTGCCCATACGGCGATGGGCTCGAGCCTCCACCACACCGCCGAGCTGGCGCGTGCGTCGGCGCACTTCGAGCGCGCAATGGCGGCGCACGATCCGCAGCAGCAGGCCGCCTACGTGGCGTTGTACAAGCAGTACCTCCCGGTCTATGCCCACGGCGAGTGGCTGCGGGTGTTGTGGCTGCTGGGGTATCCCGATCGCGCGCTGAGCAGCCTCCGCGAGTCGTTCGCGCTGGCCAGGGCCACAACCGACCCCACCGAATTGAAGTGGCCGCTTATCTTCGGCGCGTTGTTGCATCAACACCGGCGCGAACCGGAACGCTGCCTGGAGCTCTCCGACCAGACCATCGCCCACGCCGGCGAGCATGGCCTCGAAGCGCATGCGCGGTGGGGCACGCTGCTGCGTGGCTGGGCGATCGCGGAGCTGGGGGCCGTCGACGAAGGCATTGCGCTGATGCAGGAGAGCCTCGTCGCCCACCGCGCCATCCGACAGATGATCATCATGCCTTATTGGCTTGCGTTGCTCGCGGAACTGTTCGCCAAACGCGGAGAAGTCGAGAAGGGGCTGGCGACCGTGGACGAGGGCCTGGGCATCGTGCGCGACACGTTCCAGCCGTTTTATGAGGCCGAGCTGCATCGCCTCAAGGGTCAGCTCTTCCTATCAAGACCCGATGCGCCAGCTGCCGAGGCGGCGTTCCAAGAAGCGCTGACGATCGCCCGACGCCAGGAGGCGAAGTCGCTCGAGCTGCGCGCAGCGACAAGCCTCGCGCGGCTGTGGCAGCGCGACGGCAAGAGGGACGAGGCTCGTGAGGTGCTCGCGCCCGTTTACAGCTGGTTCAGCGAGGGGTTCGACACGCCGGATCTGCGCGACGGCAAAGCGTTGCTCGATGAGCTGCCTCCCGGCAGGGAGGCGGCGCGCGTCGCACCGCCTCGCTGATTTCTCTGCCGCGCTTCGTCACTGCGGCCAAACGGCGGTTGGCGCGCCCGAGTTCACGTCTGGTGCAAAGTCGAAGGGGAAGTGTTTGTTGTACGCGTTCTTCACATCATCGCCAGCTTTCGCCGCAGCGGTCACGCCGACCCAGTTGAACGTCGATGGGTCCCCGAGCAATGCCGCGTCGACCACAAACGTAATCTGCGCGCCGTCGACACTCACCTTTATCGGTGTGACGGTGGCCTGTCCGCCTGTCAGCAACGGCCTGCGGTCAACGAGCACGTCCGCGGCGCCGGTAGGGTCGAGTGGGTCGACGAACCCGGAGCGGTACACCCGGTGCTGGATAAAAAACTCGAAGGGGTTCGCGGTGTTCTTTGTGAAGGGATAACCTACTGGGGACGCCGTCGGGTCCGTGTCGAGAATCGGCTGCCAGACCATAACATCGGCCCACGATGGCAGCTCGGGGCTTTCAGGCACTGGGGCCGCGAGCGTCATCACAAAGACGAAGTTCGTCCCCTGCTTGGTGATCTCAGCCCTGACGATGTCCAGATAGGCTTGCGCAGTCTTGTCCGCATCTCCGACGGCATCGGCGACCACACTCGTCTGCCCCGCGATGAACTCAGCCGAGAGCGGTCCCGTTTGGTCGTTCCTCTCGCTGCAGCCTGCGCCGAGCGTGGCTACGACGACAACGCTCAGGAATGTCCGAATTCTTTTCATCGTTCCTCCGTGTTAGCTGTCCACGCTCAGCTGGCCGTTTTCCTTAGGGGTGCAAACAAAGCAGTGGCGGGTACTTCCACCGGAAGAGCCCGACAGACTCGCATTGAAGGAGCCAGCGGGATCGAATGTCCAGCTCTTGGAATTGTCCCCCACGTTGGCAGCGAAGCCATTCGCGTTGGCTGGGCGCACCCCGGTGCCGCTGAGCGTCTCATCGGCGTAGCAGTTGGCACTGCCGCTTGCGATCGCCAGGCCATTCTCAGTCCAATACCATTGCGCCATGATGCCCGAGTGGCCGTTACACTTGAAAGTCCAAGTATAGGGCCGGTCCGCGAGAGCCACTGTGCTCGCGAGAGGGCGACCGGGCGGCGCTGTAAGAGCGTTGCGGTCGCTGCAGCCAGCCAGTGAGCCCGCTCCAAGGAGCAGACACAATCCCATTCGAAGCCGGTACATGGTTACCTCCTCCTTCTGAGTCGAGATTCGCCACCTCGATGAACGAGGGCTAAGTTAGACCGGCGCGGTGTGGGCCCGACCAAAAACGGATCAAATGGGGCCGATGCCGGACCTCAGGACGTGCGGCGGGCCGATGCTCGAACTCAGGACGTTCGGCGGGCTGTCTATCAAGGATGACGGCGCCCCAATCACGGGCGCGGCCACCCAACGTAAGACCCTCGCCCTGCTCGCCCTCCTCGCCGCCGCCGGCAAGGACGGGCTCAGTCGCGACAAGCTGATCGCCTACCTCTGGCCCGAGACCGACACGGAGCACGGCCGCAATCTCCTCAACCAGGCGTGCTACGCCCTGCGACGAGACCTGCGCGAGCGCAGGTTGCTCGTCGGCGCGAGCGAACTGCGCCTGAATAAGGATGTGCTCGCGAGCGACGTGCAGGTCTTCAAGGACGCGCTGCAGCGCGGCGAGGCCGAAGCGGCGGTCCGGGCGTATGCGGGACCGTTCCTCGACGGGTTCTTCGTCAGTGGGGCGACGGAGTTCGAGCGTTGGGTGGACGCCGAGCGCGCACAACTTGCGAAGCAGTTCAGCGACGCGCTCGTAACACTGGCGAAAGAGGCGGCCCTGCAGGGCGACCAGCGTGCCGCAGCCGACTGGTGGCGCCGACTCGCGGCACTCGATCCACTGAGTTCACGCGCCGCGCTCGGCTTGATGAAGGCGCTCGTGGCCGCGGGGGAGTCCGCCGCCGCTATCCAGCACGCGCGAGCGCACGAAGCATTCCTGCAGCAAGAGATGGGGACTGCGCCAGATGCCGCCGTGCTGGCCCTGGTTCAGCAGCTGTGTGAGGAAGCGGAGCGGGGCGAGTCTTCGCCAGGCGTCGCCGAGCAGAAGCACAGGCGGCGCCAATCCACGACTGATTTCCTGTTGGCGGCGCTGCCGGCTGCGCTGCGGCGGGAGCTGCGCCAAGCGACCACGCTGAGCACCGCCGCCGCCGTCATCGCGATCGTACTCGTGGTCGGCGCCGTGGGATACGGCGTTTCGAGGCGGCAGCCAACAGTGAGCGGGGTGGAGCCGGTACCCATCGCGGACCGGAAAATGCTCGCCGTGCTCCCCTTCGAGAATCGCGGAGCAGGTGCCGACGAGTACTTCGCCGATGGCCTCACCGAGGCGATCGCCACCCGGCTCGGCAGCGTCCGGAGGCTCGGCGTCATCGCCTGGCAGAGCGCCAGCCAATACAAGGGGACGAACAAGAGCCGACAGGAAATCGGCCGCGAGTTGGGCGTCCAGTACATCCTGGACGGCTCGGTTCGCTGGGAGAAACCCGGCAGCGCGAGCCGCGTCCGCGTGAGCACAACGTTGATGCGGGTCTCGGACGGCGCCCAGCTCTGGGGCGACCAGTACGACACGACGCTGACCGGCGTGTTCGCGGTGCAGACGAACCTCGCCACCCGGGTGGCGGGTGCGCTCGACCTCGCCCTAATAGACGCCGAGCGCCGTTTGTTGGAGGCCAGGCCGACGGCAAATCTCCAGGCCTATGACGCGTATCTGCGCGGGCGCGTGCTGGGGGATCGTGAGTTCGATCCGGCCAACGGGCGCAAGTCGGTCCGCCTGTACGAGCAGGCGGTCGCCCTGGACTCGAATTTCGCCCTCGCCTATGACTGGCTGTCCGTGGGTTACGTGTGGATGTACACAAACCACATGGACCGGGCGCCGGACCTGGTGACTCGTGCCAAGGCTGCATTGGATCGGGCGCTGCGCCTAGATCCCAACCTGCCGGAATCCCACGCCGCGTTGGGGATGTTCTACCTCAACGTTCTGGGGGACAAAGACAAAGCGCTGCAGGAATACACTCGAGCGAGACGCATGCGCCCCAGCGATCCGTGGTTTCCGGCCTTGATCGCTGCAATCTACGAGGCGAAGGGACGCTGGAACGAGGCGTTGGCATATCGGCGCGAAGCCGTGGCGCTCGATCCTCGAAATGTCATGATCATGCTCATGACGGCGGCCAGCTTCATGGACCGGCGCCAGTTCGCAACCGCCACCTACTACTACGACCGGGCTCTCGCACTCAAGCCGGAGTCGTTTGACGCGCAGCTCGGCAAAGCCATGGCTTATGCAAGTGAGACTGGCGATCTGTCGGGCACGCAGCGTCTGCTGCCAGATCTCTCGCAGAAGTTCGATCCGACCGGTCAAGGGCTGCCTATTCTGCAGCTGAGCGACGTGGCGACGCTGTTCGATGCTAGACGACGGGTGAGCCTGCTCGCGCTCACCCCAGCCGCGCTGGACGGGGATAGCGCCGTGTTAGCCCTGACAAAGGCGATGGTCCAGCGCGCGAACGGTCACGGGCCACAAGCGTGCGCGCAGTTCGACTCGGCGCGCAGCATCGTGGAAGTCAGCGTCCGTCGGGAGCCCAACGATGACTACTACGCCGCCCTGCTCGGCCTCGCCCTGGCTGGCCTTGGCCGCTCGGCCGAGGCGATTCGCGAAGGTGAGCGGGCCGTCGCTCTCGTTCCCGTCTCCAAGGACGCCGAGTGGAACGCGTACCTGCGAGCGAATCTCGCACGCATTTACGTGCTGCTAGGCGAGCGGGATAAGGCAATCGAGCAGCTGGAGATCGTGCTCTCCAGACCCGGTCCTCTCTCGGCGGGCTGGCTCCGGGCAGATCCGTTCTGGGATCCGTTGCGGGGGAGCCCGCGGTTCCAGCGACTGGCTGCGGCGCGCAACTGAGGGAGGCTGCTTCGAAAGGCAGGGCGGTCGCTCGACCGCCCCGCGGACTTCGGTACCCTGAGTCGTTACTGCGGCCAGGTAGCGAGGGGCGCCCCGCTGAGGC
>QHUE01000343.1 GCA_003221825.1 Gemmatimonadota bacterium | reverse complement strand
TCCAGCGCCGGATGAGGTGGAGTGATGAAACAGTCCGCCGTAGCGACGTGTGTTAGCAGGCCTTCCATAGTGTGTACTCCGTCAGCACGTAGCCTCTCCGGGCGAGAAGGAGGGCGAAATACCCTCCACCCTCCTCCTCCGAACAGATCCGGTCAGGCGTTCAACGCCTTCTGCGGCGTAAGTTCCACCGCCTTCTGCTGCGTGACTTCCACCTCGATCAAATGCGGCTTGGCCGTCTCCGCCTTCGGCAGCGTGATCGTCAGCACGCCGAGGTCGTAGGTCGCCTTGATCTTTTTGGGATCGATCGAGGCCGACAGCCTGAACGTCCGCTCGAAGGCGCCATAGGTCCGCTCATAGCGATGGACCTTCTCAGCCTTCTCCTCCGCCACCTGCGCCTTCGTGCCCGTGATCGTCAGCAGGTTGCCCTCGACCGAGATCTTCACGTCCTCGGGCCTCACTCCGGGTACCTCCGCGACCAAGCGGATGACATCGGGCTCCTCGAAGATGTCCACCAGCGGCAGCCAGGCGGTCGTCGCGGCCTCGGGTACAGACCACTCGGACGCGCGTAACGGCTCGCCGTTGAAAGTCCGGCCCATGCGGTGTTCCAGCTGATGCAGCAGATCCAGCATCGGGTCCCTCGTCATAATACCGACCATATGGTCCTCTTTTGCTCTTGTGAGTCGATTGCAACGAACTATCGTGCGTTCTAACCACTGCAAGATACGCTAGTTGTACTAAGGTTGTCAAGTGAATAGTAAGAATTTCACGCTGCGTCGCGAAGACTCGCGCCCAGCGCTCGATCCCAGGACCGCGGCCGGACAGGATGACATCAGGGGCGTCGGGGTTGAGATCGGGCCTGAAGCAGCCGCATACGACGCGCCCATCCCGGTGCGGCAGGGAGCTCGACAGGTCGCCGCCGAGCGCCTGACGGATCGCCCCCCGAGTGTAGCTCTGCCCGAAGACAAAGTCCCTCATCGTTCCGGGCCAGGAGATGAGCTTGTGACCGATCATGTGCAGCCTATGGGGTGCGAAAATGGAGCGGGTCTCTGAGGTTCTGCAACTCCCGGTAATAGTAGAGGGGCGTCGGCCGCGCGTGCTTGAACCTCAGCTGCTTGAGAAACTCGACTTCCTCTGCGGTCGCGGAGCCGCTGAGGGAAGGATCCTGAAGGAATTCCTGGAGTCCTGGCTCTTCGCCGACGGGCGGTTCGGATTCCCGCTCGACAAACTCGAATCGCTTCGCCTGCCCTGGGACGACGCTGTGGTTTAGGACAATCTCCAGACCGAACGTCGCGAGGTCGATGTCCCAGGATTCAATGAGCGGATCCAAGAACGAGACGCAGTTCTCAGCGGACACGTGGAAGATGTCCGTATCGAGGAACTCGAGCACGACGACCCGCATCTCCTCATAGCTGCGGCCGCTCAGTTGGGCCACCATGCGGAGCCAGTAGTCGTTCTCGAGTTCGTTTTTCGCCGCGCGCTTGACCACATCCAGCAGCGTCTGGGTAACCAGGCGTTCGAGCTCGCCGAAGGGCTGCTTTTCAAAGATCGCGCGGACGTGTTCTCGTCTCTGGGGATTACACTTGCGCAGGATCAGCTCGCGGACTTCGTGAAACAAGGGCGCGAGCGCGTCCCCCAATTCCCGCTTCAATTCTTCCTTGCGCTGCAGGTCCGCCAGTTTCGCCATCTCCCCGGTCGGGAGCTTCAAGAACTTGTCGATCCGGGCATAGATGTCGGTGCGGTTCGATGCGGGGGGCGCCTTCTTCCGAGTCAGTAATTGCGATATGTAGGACTCGGTCACGCGGGCCGCGCGGGCGAGATCCTGCTGCTCCAACCCCAATTCCTCCAGCCGGTGCCGGATCACAAATGGGACATCCACGGGATTCCTCCTCGGGCCGACTTGGGTCATTAACCGTAATAGGTGAATCATTGGACAGAGACTGCCCAATCGATTGGTGTACTTGACAAGTTAAGTACATCAATATACACTCACAAATCTGAAACTTCTACTAGTTAACTAAGATCCGCTGGTAAGCCACTAGGCGCGGGTCCACTGCAGGTGGGGGCGGAGCACGATGGCTACTGCGACGAAGTCCAAGCTGAAGATCTTCCCGCTCGCCGATCGGGTGGCGATCCGGCCGCTAGAAGAGACCCAGGAGATGAAAGGTGGTCTCTACATCCCGGACACAGCCAAGGAGAAGCCGATCCAGGGTGAGGTCATCGCGGTCGGGCCCGGCCGGATGGAAAAGGGCCAGCGGGTCCCGATGGAGCTGAAGGTCGGCGACCGGGTCGTGTACGGGAAGTACACCGGCTCGCAGGTCGAGCTGGAGGAGGAAGAGATCATCCTGATCAAGGAATCCGACGTCATCGCGAAGCTCAGCTGAGCCAAGGAGGAATAGATGGCTGCCAAGTACCTCGAATTCAATACAGAGGCGCGCTCGCGGCTCAAGCGAGGTGTGGACCAGCTGGCGGAGGCGGTGAAGGTCACCCTGGGTCCGAAGGGTCGCAACGTCGTCATCGACAAGAAGTTCGGGAACCCGACGATCACCAAGGACGGGGTCACCGTCGCGAAGGAGATCGAGCTCGAAGACGAGATCGAGAACATGGGCGCCCAGATGGTGAAGGAAGTGGCGACCAAGACCTCTGATATCGCCGGGGACGGCACGACCACTGCGACGGTGCTAGCGCAGGCGATCTTCCGCGAGGGCCTGAAGTCGGTCACCGCGGGCGCCAACCCGATGTCGCTGAAGCGCGGCATCGACAAGGCGGTCGAGCTGGTGGTGGAGGAGCTGAAGCGGATCTCCGCGCCCACCAAGGGCCGGAAGGAGATCGCGCAGGTCGGCACCATCTCCGCCAATGGGGACA
>QHUE01000342.1 GCA_003221825.1 Gemmatimonadota bacterium | reverse complement strand
TTTCATCCCATGGTCGATTCCAAAGCGAGCGTCACGGTGCTAGCCAAGGGACTGCCCGCTTCGCCGGGGGCGGCGACCGGCGAGGTCGTGTTCGACGCCGACGAAGCCGAAACGCTCAAGAAAAAGGGCCACGATGTGATCCTCGTGCGCCCCGAGACGTCGCCCGAAGACTACCATGGTATCGTGGCGGCGCGCGCCGTGCTCACCGCGCGGGGCGGAATGACGAGTCACGCGGCGGTCGTGGCGCGCGGCATGGGCAAGACCTGCGTCGTGGGTGCGAAAGAGCTGGATGTCGATCCGTCCGCCGGCCGATTCCGCGTCAATGGCCGTGCTGTCAAGCGGGGTCAGGTGATTACCGTCGATGGGACCACAGGTCGAGTAATCCTCGGAGCCGCGAAGCTCGTCACCCCAAAAGCGGGCAAAGAGTTCGACCGCCTGATGTCCTGGGCAGACGCGAAGCGTCGGATGCGCGTGCGCGCGAACGCCGACATTCCCGCCGACGCGCGCCGCGCGCGCGAGTTCGGCGCCGAAGGCATCGGGCTCTGCCGTACCGAGCACATGTTTTTCGAGGGCGACCGCATCACGCTGATGCGGGAGATGATCGTTGCAGCCGACGAAGCGGGACGGCGCAAGGCGCTCGCCAAGCTGCTCCCGATTCAACGGCGCGACTTCGAAGGAATCTTCGAGGTCATGGATGGCCTGCCCGTCACGATCCGGCTGCTCGATCCGCCGCTCCACGAGTTCCTCCCCCACACGCACGCGGAAATCGCCGCGCTCGCCAAGCATGCCAAGGTGCCGGCCGCGCAGCTCGAGAAGCTGATCGAGTCGCTGCGCGAGGCGAACCCGATGCTCGGCCACCGGGGCTGCCGGCTGGGGATCACGTATCCCGAAATCACCGAGATGCAGGCGCGCGCGATCTTCGAAGCCGCGGGCCACGTGGCGGGCAAAGGGAAGAAAGTCACGGTCGAGATCATGGTGCCCCTGGTGGCCGATGTGCGCGAGCTCGTCAATCAAACCCAGCTCATTCGCAAGGTCGCGCAGGAGGTCTTCCATCGCGAGGGCCGAGCCGTCCCCTATCTCATCGGCACGATGATCGAGCTGCCGCGCGCGGCGGTGACGGCCGACGAAATCGCGAAAGAAGCGGAGTTCTTCTCGTTTGGAACGAACGACCTCACGCAGACGACGTTCGGCCTATCGCGCGATGACGCCGGGCGATTCCTGCCGTTCTACGTGGAGCACGGGCTCCTGTCCGACGATCCGTTCCAGGTGCTCGATCAGGGGGGTGTCGGCAAGCTCGTCGAGATGGCGGTGAAGCTGGGCAGAGGCACGCGGCATGATCTCAAGATCGGCATTTGCGGCGAGCACGGCGGCGAGCCGAGCTCGGTGAAGTTCTGCCACCGCGCGGGGATGAACTACGTGTCCTGCTCGCCGTTCCGGGTGCCGATCGCCCGCCTCGCCGCGGCCCAGGGTGCCCTCGAGGAGGCGGGCGTCGTCAGTCGCACGATGGCTACTGTTTAGTCAACATTCCCAACATCAAGGTCGGCGCAGACAGCAGCAGCAAGCAAATCAGGTACGCGACCGCGGTTACGGCAATCGCCGCGCCCCGTGAAATCCCGTGCGTGATCGAAATCCCCGTGCCTGTCAGCCAGACCGCCCACACCGAGAATGGGTTTATACCGTTGAGCACCGTCCCGAGGAATATTCCCGCGCTCGGCACGAGCAGATCGAGTCCCAGCGGTGCACGCACATCGGCGAATCCGGTGATCGCCGCCTTGCCGCGCACCGTCAACACGATGACCCCCACCACTGCGAACAGGATATAGGTAATCGAGGAATACGCGAGGACGCTGTAGAGCTTTTTGTATTGCGCTTGCGCTCCGGTGATCATCACCCCGAGCCACAACGCACCGGCCCCGATTCCCACGATGACCAACACGATCAGGGGGGTCAGGATCAGACCCACCACGCCGCCTCCGGCTCCGCGATTGCCCATGCGCACGGCCTGTTCCGGGGCGAGCGTGGCCTTGAACGCGTCCATCGCGGCCTCTTGGTAGGGCCGCGATACGATCGAGATCACAATGAACGCCGCGGAGAGAACGATCCACGGTCCCAGGATGCGAGCCCGTTCCTTCACTCGGTTGAATACCGCGCCAGGATCGTGCAGCACGTTGAACACATCGAGCATGTCGCTGAGAAGACTCTTTTCGGACGTCGCCGGCGGTGGTGCGGTGAGGCCCATTGGATCTCCGGGGAGGTTTCGGCGCCCAATATAGGCCGCGAAGCGAGAACGGGAAGCGGGAAGGACCTTCCCAGCGCCTCCGCGGCGATGTAGGCTAGAAGAACGGCCCATGATCCCTTCTCTGGCAGTGATGGTCGGTCTGTTGGTGCAGACGGCCGGGAAACCTCTCCCCGCACGAGTGACGCGCGCCCCCGCCCCCGCCCCCGCCCCCGCCCCCGTCCGCGTCTGGCGCACAGACTCCATCGCCTACGTCGCGCTGCGTGAGCCAGGGCACCTCGTGCTCCTGAATGTCGATGCGATCGGCCGCATCACGGTGCTCTTTCCGTTTGGGCCCTATGACAGCACTGGGGTGGATGCCGGCGTGCCGTTCGCGGTACCCATCCCGCCTGAGGCCCAAGGCAATCCCGCGACCCTCGTCGCGGTCCGGTCACGCTGGCCCTTCGACTTCGCGGCTCTACGCGGCGGAGCGGGCGGAACGTGGAATTACCAGGATGCCTGGCTGCTGCAGCCAACCGCAGGCGACCCACTCGGGGCCCTGCTCGACATCGCGGACCGTGTCACTGATGGGCGTCCGTACGATTACGGCGGCGTGAAATACTCGCGGGACGGTGCGGTGGCGGCACTCGGGGTGCCGGTCCAGCCGGACGTCTGCCTGAGCTGCGTGCGCCACGCGACACCTGTCGCGGCCGCTCCCACTGCCGTCGCAACGAACTCCGTGGATTGCTCGAACGCCTCGCTCACGAATTCGTTCTGTGGCATGAACAGCGGCAGTGTCTCGATCACGAGCGTGCCCCAGGCAGCCTACCAGCCCCCGCCGCCCCCGCCCCCCGCGCCGGCGGCGGTCTACGTTCCTTACTACTTGCCGGTCTTTGTCCACGGCGGGCGCGCGCGCTTCGAGCGCCCGTTCCCACCTGTTGCTCCCCCGCCCCCCGCTCCACCATCGATGGGGGTCGCGTACCCGATCGCGCCGCGCCTCGTTGTACCGTCCAGCAGTCAGCTGCGGTCGCTCATCGGCCGGCGGCCGTGAGCTGAAAACAAACGCGAAACGTGCCGAGGCACATTTCCTGTTTCGATGCATTGGGTGGGGGACCGTTAAGGCTTAGTTCCGCCAGTGGGCGCGTAGCCTTCGCAATTCTACCTCAGATGACGTGGCGCCGTCAGCTTTCGAGCGCTTGTTAGGCGCCGCCTCAGTTCCAGGCCACCCAGACGTAAGTCGTGC
>QHUE01000218.1 GCA_003221825.1 Gemmatimonadota bacterium | reverse complement strand
GTTCGCGCGCGCGGCGGAGCGGCAGGGGCGGTTGCTCGCGGCAGCGGCCTCGCTCGTGCGACCGGGCGGCCTGCTCATCTTTGCGACTTGCTCGCTCGAGCCGGAGGAGAATGAACACGTCGTGGAGAGTTTTCTGAAACGGAACCCGGAATTCACGCGGTCGCCTCGCCCGGACGCAGTTGCGGCGGATTTGCTCACCGCGGCGGGCGACTTTCAGTCGCTGCCCCAGCGCCACGGGATCGACGGCGCGTACGCGGCGCGCCTCGAGCGGGCAGGAGCGCGCTGATGCGCGTGCGGCGCCACTTCGACTCGCTGCAGGGTGTCCGGGTCGACACCAAAACCTGGAAGTGGATCGGGATCGGCGCCGGGATGGTGCTCGCGGGCTACCTCACCGCGTACCTCATTCTCTTCCCCGCCCCCATCCTGCCCGGCCACCAGGCGGTGCCGCGCGTGCTCGGTCTCACCATGGCGGAAGCGCAGGCGGAGATCCAGAGATCGAAGCTGCAGGTCACCGACGGCGGCGCCGAGCCGCATCCGACGGCGCCGGCGGGGATCGTGGTGTGGCAGGACCCGCCGCCCGGCATCGTCGCTCCCGAAGGCACGAAGATCACCCTGGTGTCGAGCGCCGGCCCGCCCAAAATTCCGGTACCAGACGTTGCGAAGCTCGACGGCGGGCTCGCGCAGTCGCTGATCGCCGCCGCCGGATTGGTCGCGAGCCAGGCGGAGTCGGTGCAGGCGGACGCGCCGACCGGGCTCGCGATGCTCACGCGACCCCCCGCGGGAACCGCGCTGCCGCCCGGTGCCAGCGTGACCGTCGTCATCAGCCGCGGCGCGCCGACGATCCCGGTTCCCGATCTGCTGGGCATGTCGTCGGCCGACTCACGTACCAGACTGGAGAACGAAGGATTGCAGCTCGGCACGGTGACACGGCGGCGAACGTCCGAAGCCTCGCCCGGCACGGTGGTGGCGCAGAGTCCCGCGGCCGGGACGCTGGCGGCGCCCGGCACGGTCGTGGACATCGTCGTCGCCCGGAGTCCGCAATGACGAATGGGGGGGGCATCCGCATCGCGCCGAGCGTCCTCTCTGCCGATCTCGCGCGACTCAAGGAGCAGATCGCGCAGGTGTTGGAAGCCGGGGCCGATTGGCTGCACGTGGATGTGATGGATGGGCGCTTCGTCCCGAACATCACGTTCGGCGCCAACATGATCGAGACGCTCCGCAAGCTCACCGAGAAGCCGATCGACGTACACTTGATGGTGGTCGAACCCGAGCACTACATCGAATCCTTCGCGGACGTCGGCGCGTCGGTGTTCACGTTTCACCCTGAGGCCACGATTCACGTGCAACGGCAGCTCGAGGCGGTGAAGAAGCAGGGCATGATGGCCGGGCTGGCCCTCAATCCTGGTACGCCGCTCGCGCTCGCCGAGGAAGTGATCCGCGATCTCGATCTGCTGCTGATCATGACGGTGAACCCGGGATTCGGCGGCCAGAGTTACCTTGAGGGATCGAACGATAAGATCCGGCGCGCCCACACACTCCGCACGACGCACGACGCACGGTTCTTTCTCGAGGTCGACGGTGGCATTGCGAGACAGACGATCGCCGCGGCACATGAGGCCGGCGCCGACACCTTCGTGGCCGGCAACGCGGTGTTCGCGGCCGCCGACCCGGCGCGCGAGGTGCAGGAGCTGCGCCGCCGCTGCATGGTGACCGCATGACGAATCGGCAACAGTGGACGTTGATCGCCGGTGTGGTGACGACCGCCGTCTTTGGCGTCGCGCTCGCGATCAAGCTCCGCCCGCAGCTCAACCTGCTGGAAATCGGATCCACCGCGCCGGCATTCTATCCGGACAAGGAGCAGAATGGCCCGGCGCAGATCCTGGCGTTCGCGAACGACCTGGGACTCACGTTCGACATCCTCCACGACCCCAGTGGCGCGATCCGGCAGTCGTACGACATCTTCGGCGTACCGGAGAGTTATCTGATCGACCGCGACGGGATGATCGTGAAACGCGTCATCGGGGCCGCCAATTGGGAAGATCCGGTCAACGAAGTGCTGATCCGACGCCTGCTGAGTGAGCCCTAGCGTGTTCCAGGAGATCACGCGCAACTGGCCCATCAAGGGTGCGGCGCTGCTTCTGGCGCTGATGCTCTACGTCGCCGTGCAGCTGCAGCAGCCCATCACGACGAGCTTCGATGTGACGCTGAACGTGCAGTTGCCGCCCGGCCGCGCACTGCTCCAGAAGCCGCCCAAGGTCCGCGTGCAGATTTCCGGCAAGGGCAGCCAGATTCTGAAGCTGCGCTCGCTGGCCGGCGACATCACGCGCCGCGTACCCGACACCCTGACGACCTCCAGCTGGGCCATTCACCTCGATCCGGCCGAAGTCGAGCTTTCCCTCCCCAAGGGCGCCGACGTCCGCGTCCTGGAGGTGCGGCCGAACGAGATCACGCTGGCGCTCGACAGCGTGACCCGCAAAGAAGTCCGCATCGTCTCGCTCGTCACGGTGACGCCCGAGTCCGGTCAGGTGCTGCACGGCGGGCTCTCGATGACCCCGACGACGGTGCGTCTGGTCGGCCCCGAAAAAAGCCTGGCAGCCATCGAGTCAGTGACGACGGTGCCGGTGGAGATCACAAGCGTCTCGGGCGAGTTCACGCGCAATGTGCCGATCGACACCATGCCGCTGGGCATCGTGCGCCTCTCGCCGAAGCATGTGACCGTCACGGGCGAAATGGGCCGCATCGCCGAGCGCTCGTTCGGCGGAATCCCCGTGGAGACGGGCGCCGGCGCCCCCCCCCCCGCCCCCCCGCCGTCGTGGCTGACGCCGTCCTCGGCATCGAGACGTCGTGCGACGAGACCTCGGCGGCCGTGCTGGTCGGCGGTGAGCTCGCGAGTCTCGTCATCCTGTCGCAGGACATTCACAAGGTCTTCGGCGGCGTCGTCCCCGAGCTGGCGAGCCGCGCGCATCTCGCCGCCTTGCCGGCGGTCGTGGATCGCGCGCTCGCGGAAGCCGGACTCGCGCCGTCCGCGATCGACGCGGTGGCCGTCACCGCCGGTCCCGGACTCGCGGGCGCCCTGCTCGTCGGCGTGGTGTACGCCAAATCGTTCGCCTTCGCCGGCGATCGCGCGCTGATCGGCGTGCATCACATGGAGGGGCACCTCTTTGCTCCGGCGGTTGAAGACCGCGAGCTCGCTCCTCCTTTCGTTGCCTTGTTGGTATCAGGTGGACACACGCTGCTGCTCGACGTGCCCGCCTGGGGCCGCTACCGGCTGCTCGGTGAGACCCGCGATGACGCGGCCGGCGAAGCGTTCGACAAGGTCGCCACGCTGCTCGGCCTCGGCTATCCGGGCGGCCCCCCGATCGAGCAGCTGGCGCGCACAGGGGATCCAACGCGTTACAACTTCCCGCGCCCGATGATTGCCGACGGGTTCGAATTCTCGTTCTCCGGCCTCAAAACCGCCGTGCTGCATGCCGTGCGGGCGTCGGACGACTTGGGCCGCGACCGCGCACACCTCGCCCGCGGCTTTCAGGATGCGGTGCTCGATGTGCTGGTCACGAAGCTCGAGCGCGCCGTGCGCGCCACCGGGTACAGGGCCGCCGTGCTGGGCGGCGGCGTCGCCTGCAGCAAGGCTCTGTCGGCACGGGCTGCCGAGCGCCTCAAGGGCATCGCCCGCGTCGCCGTGGCGAGCCCGCGCCTCAACGCCGACAACGCCGCCATGATCGCGCGCGCCGGCTGGCACCGGCTGCGCCAGGGCGAGCGCAGCGATTGGACGCTCGACGCCCGCGCCGATCTTCCGCTCCCCGGCCTCGAACCCGTCGAGATCACGACATGACCGTTTTACCGTTGACGATTCACCTCGGGCCCCTGGAACTCACGGGCTTCGGCCTGATGATGATGATGGCGTTCCTGATGGCGGGGTGGGCGATTCAGCTCGACCTGCGCGCGCGCGGGCTCGACGAGGACTTCGCCGCCGACATCATCATCGCCGGCGTCATCGGCGGCCTCGTCGGCGCGAAGCTGTGGTATGTCTTCCTGTACCACGACTCGGCCATGCTGTTTCGGCGCGGCGGCTTCGTCTGGTACGGCGGCTTCCTCGGAGCGGCGGCCGGCATCCTCCTGAACGGCTGGCGCCGGCGCGTCCCCCCTCGGTTCACGGCCGAGATCTGCGCCGCGCCGCTCGCGCTCGGCTATGCGCTGGGCCGCGTCGGCTGCTTCCTCGTCAACGACGACTACGGCATCCCGACGAGCCTGCCCTGGGGAATGAAATTTCCGAACGGCTTACCGGCGACGACTGTCGGCAATCTGCAGGCGATGGGCGTCCACTTTCCGGCGATGACTGATCCGAATCTCGTGGTGGCGGTGCACCCGACCGAGATCTACGAGACGGTGATCATGCTGCTGGTGTTTTGGTGGCTGTGGCGCCGCCGCGACCACGGCCATGCCATCGGCTGGCTCTTTGCGTGGTACCTCGTGTTTGCCGCGACCGAACGGTTTCTCGTGGAGCTGGTGCGCGCGAAAGACGACCGGCTGCTCGGCCCGTTTACGCTGGCCCAGGGGATGAGCGTGGTGCTGATTCTGCTGGGAGCGGCGCTGCTCTACAAATGGCGGGTGCCGGCGGGACCGCAGCCGCTGCCCGAATCGCTACGACCGAAGGAGGTCGCCCTGCGAGGGAGCGCCTGAGGGCTTCGGCCGCATGGCCCACACCGCCGCGACGATTGCCAGGACGATCAGCAATCCCTGCACGATCAGCGATTCGACCGTCGGATAGATGCCGAGGACGGGAATCCGGGGGGCGCCTTCGATCACGGTCAACGGGATAACCTGCGCTTCCTGCAGCTCCGCGATCCCCTTTCCCGCAAATACGAACGCCATGTAGTACAGCATCACGCCGGTGACCGCGAAGAACGGCTTCATCGCGACCCGCAGCCCCAGCTGATTGATGAGCAGATAGACCGCCACCAACCCTACCGCGCCGACGGCGATGCCCGCCACCACCGGCACGCCGCTCGATCCCGCCGACGTGAACAGCGCCTTGTAGAACAGGATCGTCTCGAATCCCTCGCGATAGACGGCGAGGAACGCCACGGCGCTCAGGGCGACGCCCGAACCGGACGACAGCGCGCTCTGCATCTTGCCGCGTACGAATGCCGTCCACTTGGCGGCTTCGATCTTGGACAGCAGCCAGTAGCTCACGTAAAACAGGACGGCGGCGGCAAGCAGCATCGTGCCGCCCTCGATCATCTCCCGTCCCCCGGTGGTCACCTGAAGCAACAGCTCGACCAGGACCCACGTCAGCAGGCTCGCGGCGACCGCGAGCCAGGCGCCGCGCGCCACCTCGCGCCGCCGCTCGGGGGCGCCGGCTTTGGCGAGGAACGTCATCAGCGCAGCGACGATCAGAATCGCCTCGAACCCCTCGCGTAGCAGTAAGAAGAACGACGCGACGAAGAGGTTCATCCCGGACGGGCGATCCGCCACCACGCGCTCGGCGCGCTCGAGTCCCGCGAGCAACCGCTCGCGAATCGTGTTGCGCTCCGCCTGATCGGCCTTCACCGCGCGCGTACGCAGCCACGCGAAATTCCCCTCGAGCTCGCTCGCGAGACCCGGATTCTTGGCGCGAATCGACGTTTCCACCTGCTCGAACGTCATGTACGCATCGACCGCGATCTTGTCCGACCGCTTCGCCAGCGCGGAATCGATTTGATGGCGTACGGCGGCGAAAACGGCCGCGGTCGCCGATCCGCCGTACTGCAGCGCCGCGACGTAGGACGCGACCGCCCAACGATCCTCGGCGGGCAGGTCCTCGGCGAATTCCGGCATGGCGGTGCCGGGAGTGCCGACGGCGATTCGCCGATAGATGTCGAGCAGCGACTTGTCGCCCATGAGCCCGTGGTCCGCCAGGTTCGCGGGCGGCGGCCCCTTGAGCGACTTCGCCTTGGGCCCATCGCCCCGTCCCGTCTCCCCGTGACAGGCCACGCAGCGCTCATGGAAGACGACGGCGCCCCGCGCGAGCGATGGAGGATTGACAGGCAATGGCTCGACGACCTTGGGCCCGCCGGCGGCGGCCGTAATCCGCGCCACCAGGCTGTCGGTGACGCGACTGACTGCGTCGGGAGGGGCGACCGAATCCAGCATCTGGACGAGGCGCGCCAGCGTGCGCTGTGTGCCGGCCCGCGCGGCCGCCGGGAGCCCTGCTACGTCGAACTGTGCCTGCTGAATGAAGAGCTTGGCTTCCTCGACTTCCTCCGGCTGGGTGATTTGCCCACCGGCCGGGACCACGCCGAGGCCGTACTCTTTGGCGGCAAGCGAAGCCGCGGCAACCACGCGCCGCGACAGGGCCAGAGAGTCAGCCGCCTGCCCTGCGAGTGGCTGTGCAAGGCAGGCGGCAAGAACACAGGAGACGCTAGCGAACCGCACGCCGCAAAGTAGAGTAATTTTGTCGGGAATTCAATCTGTTGACAGCACTGCGATTGCGACCGCCGCCTCGTGCGTATGCGACAGCGATAGCAGCACGCGCGTTACCAGCAGCTCCTTTGCCCGGCGGGCCGCCAGCCCGGTCAGCGCGACATCGGGACGACCGTCAGGCGCCCGGGTGACCTCGATATCGCGCCATCCGATCCCCCGGGCCGCCTCACTCCCCTGCAGCGCCTTGTAGACGGCCTCTTTCGCCGCCAGGCGGACGGCGACATGCTCGGCCGGCTCGGGCCGCGACCGGCAGTACTCGGCCTCGGCGGGGGTGAGCAGCCGGTCGAAGACGTGCGCGCCCTTGTCGGCGACCATCGCACGCGCGCGCGACACCTCGACCAGGTCCACCCCGACGCCGACCGCGCTCATGGCGCCCTACGCGCGACGAAGAGCCGCCGCCGGTAGCGGTGACCGTCGACGTCCACGACGATGATGTACGCCCCGTTGACCACGCGCCGCGCTCCGCCCGCCGTTGTGAGGTCCCAAACATATTCATTCGTGGGCGCGGGCACCGTGGTCTGATATAGCCGCTCGCCGGTGAAACTGAAGACGGATAGACGCGCGTCACCTGTGGCTGCGGGCCACGAGATTACGACCTGATTGTTCCGCACCGGGTTTTCCGAGACCTCTGCGCCGGCTGCGGCGGCAAGGGGGAGGAACGCCGTACTCGCGTCGGTTGCGAAGCCGACGGCATCCACCCACCAGGTGAAGTCTTGCGTGATGAACCGCACGCGGGCGCCGCGCTGGTTGGCGGCCTGCGGCAGGTCCACTCGCATGGGATACCAGCTGGGTCCGTCGCCGATGATCACCGCGACGTCGCTCCACGTCGCGCCGGAATCGGCGGAGAACTGGATGGTGCCGCGCCGCGCCGGCGTAAACGCCGAGCCGTAGTGCCGCGTCCACAGATGCAGCCAGACGAGTGTGCGGCCGCGCAGGTCGACGACGGGCGACGTCAACGTGTCGGTGCCCGCCATCCACCACGAATAATTGCCCCCGACGCGCAACGTATCGCGCCGCCAGCCACTCCATCCGACATCCAGCGGCTCGGCGCCGGCGAGCGACACCAGCTCGGCGGTGATCGGCGTTCCGTCGGCCCGCAGGGCGCGCACGGCGTCGGCCCGCAAATCGGTGCGCCATACGGTGCGCAGTGTGCCGCGGCGCAGGGAGTCGGTCTGGGAGCTGCGGGAGGTGAGCACGCCCGTGGCGGTGCGTACCGTCAACTGCGGCCGCGGATCGGCGGCGTCGAGACTCAGCCAGGAATCGGGCCAGAGCGACATGAATCGCGGCGCCGCGGGTACCGCACCCGTTACGCCGGGCGCGTGTGCGAGATCGCCGGATGCGGCGATCAGCGCGCGCGCGAACGGCAGATTGTCGCGGAACACGCGCTCCACCAGCGCGCTGTCGTCGGGAAACTCGAAGCCGTAGTAGAGGCCGCTCACGCAGCAGCCGCTCGTCAACTCGGTCGTGAACGCGATGGTGCCGTACGTGCGGTAGGCCCAGTCGGTGTATTCGCCGTTCGTCGTGTAGAGATTCCAGCCCGGACCGGGATGATAGTGGTCGATGGTCGATTCCGGGACGCTGTCGGTCACGGCGGGCACGAGATCGGTCCCGGCGAGCGCTTGAAAGCGCGACAAATCGGGCGCCAGCTCGCCGGCCCGAAATCCCCACGGATACAACACGAGCCCGGTGTAGCTGTGATAGGAGACTGAGGCCACGGGCGGATGCGCGGCGTGAAACGCCATCACCGCCTGCGTCTCCGGCTCGGACGCAGGCGTCGTTCCCCGATACGTCTCCGCGTTCTGGACTCCGCTCGACCCGACGTCATCCACGCCCCAGAAGGCGGGGTAGTTCCGGTTCGGATCTACGCCGTAGGTGCCGTCGCCGTTCGGGCGGCGATTCTTCCGCCAATAGCGATCGTCCGTGAAGGTGTACTGGTACCCATCCGGGTTCTCGACCGGCATCACCCAGACGTCGTGCGCCGTGATCAGTGCCCCTCCGGAATCGGCCAGCCAGCGAATCAACTTCATGGCGACCGCGGTCGAGATCCATTCGCGTGCATGATGCGTGCCGAGAAACAGCACGTTGGGTCGCGTGGGCGAGTCGTCTGGCGGCCCCAGTTTCACGGCGAGAATCGGCCGGCCTTCGTAGGACGCGCCGACCGAATCGAGATGAATCAGCGTATCGGACGCCGCCCAGGCGGCGAGCGTGGCGCGAATGCCGGTGCCGGGATTGTCGAATGCGTGGAACGAATGGAACGTGTCGGCGGCTGCGCCGGTGGTCACGCGCGCCACGCTGAGCGCCCGCGTCCGGAAGCCGCGCTGCGCCAGCCGAAGTTCTGTCTCGGGCGACACGACGATCACCGCGCGCTGCGCGCCGTCGATCGACCGCACATCGGCGACTTCGAACCCGAGTCGCGCGAGCGAATCGAGACTCGCGCGGCCGGAGATCGGCACTTCGACGACGCGAAGTTGCGCGGGGAGCGCGGCGGCCCCCCCGAACACGAGGAGAGCTAGAAACCCAGCTGGGCCGCGAGCCATGCGGGGGCCGGCACGTAGCCGCCCAACACCAGGCCAAGCCACAAGAGCAAGACGGCAAGAGGCACCCACACCACGACCGCGGGCCAGAGCGCGTGCCGCCAGGCAGCGACCCTGTCGATTTCAGGAGCCCAGCGCTCGCGCTCGGCGTCGACTTCCACCTCGAGCGCCAGCCATGCCGCTTCGAGCCGCCGTGCGACCGTGCGCAGCGCTTCCTGCCACGCCGCGTGAGCATCCTTCTCGAGCACGGAGGCGTCGGCGGCGAGCGCGCCGGCCGATTCGAGCTCGTCCAGCGCGGCCACAAATGTGCCGCCGCCCGTCCCCAGCCGCGCCACGATCGCGCGCTTCTCGGCTTTGCTGAGCAAATGCCGGCGCGAGCGGTGGCGCGGCATGCGGACCTGGCGTGCGGTGCGCGTGATCTCGGCGTCCAGCGCATCGCCCACGCGGGTCGCCGCGCGCCGGACCGCGTGGTCCCACGCCGCGGTCCACGCGCGCCGGCCGGTCACCTCCAGCACGCGGGCGCGCGCCTGTCCGTCGGCGTCGCGCGCCGCGGCGGCGCGCCCTTCACCGGCGAGCTCGAGCACCCGCGTCGCCAGCTCCTCACGAATGTCGTCGACCGGCACCCACGGATCAAACAGGCGCCGCGGGACAATGATGCGCCCGAGCGACGGCGCCAGCTCGGGGACGCGCAGCGGCATCAGCAGCTTCATCGGTGGATTCATTGCGCGTCGGCGCGCGACACGCGCGCCGGACGGCCGGTCCGCTTCTCGTAGGCGTCCGTGAAATACGGCAGCGATTCGGGAAGAAATGCCTTCCGCGCCAAACCCGTGGCCGCGATCGCGCGCTCGATGTCTTCGGGCGGTCCTTCGACTTCGAGCAGGACATCCATCGCCGGATACCATTCCAGGCGCAGCGTCGCGTCACCGAGCCGGTACTGCTCCACGGTGCGGTCGATCCGGAGCACGACCTTGTAACCGAGACGACGGAGCACGACGAGTACCGCGCGCGGATCGTCCACGCGCGACTCCCACTCCTCGCGGTGTCGGTAGCCAGCGCGCTTGCCGACCGGCCCCTTCCACCCGAGCACGCCCCATTCTGCGGACCGATCTGCAGGGTGGTACACGCGCAGTCGCACGACTTCGTCGCGCTTGCGCAGGCGCTGCTTCCGGTCGAAGCGGCGGTCGAGCATCGCGCCGCGGTACAACAGCTCGGCGCCGGCGGCGATCAACGCCTGCCGGAGCGCATCCGGGTCGTCCACGCGTGCCTTGAGCTCGAGCTCGTCGCGAACAACGGTCACGAAAACAGCGCGTCCAGCACCGCTTGGGTGTCGCCGAGATCCGCAAAGACGTGGGTCGCGCCGGCCGCGCGGAGTGCCGGCACGTCGTAGAAACCCGTCGCCACACCGACCGACCGCGCGCCCAGGGG
>QHUE01000339.1 GCA_003221825.1 Gemmatimonadota bacterium | reverse complement strand
GCGCCGCCGACTCGAGCGGTATTCGCCAGGCTGCCCTGGATTACATCGAGGGCTACTACGAGGGCGACGGCGCGCGCATGGAGCGGGCGCTGCATCCCGAGCTCGCCAAACGCATCGTGCGCACCAACGAGCAAGGCCGCAGCCAGCTGGGACAGATGAGCGCGATGTCGCTGGTGCTCGGCACCCGCGCGGGGGGCGGCAAGGACATCCCCGCCGCGAATCGTCGCAAGGACGTGAGGATCCTCGACATCTACCAGAATGCCGCGAGCGCGAAGATCGACGCGTCGGACTGGGTGGATTACCTGCATTTGGCGAAATGGAACGGTCGCTGGGTGATCGTGAATGTGTTGTGGGAATTGCATCCGAGGCCACAATGAGCACGCTGCTGCTGCTCCTGGCGCTCGTACAAGTCGACGAACCCTACCAGCGGTTCGCGGCGGCCTACGCGACGTTGGACGCCGATCGCGTCGTCGAGGTGTACACAGAGGACGCGCTGATGCTGCCACCAGGCGGCGAGATCTTGCGCGGTCGCGCCGCCATTCGCGACCGCTATGCGCGCGGATTCGATGCCGATCGCGAGCGAGGCCACACCAGACGCATCACCTTCGAGCTGGTAGACCGCATCGTGAGCGGGGATGTGCGCAGCGATTACGGCTATTACACGATCATCGGCCGAAGCCCCGACGGGCATGAAAACCGGTCCCGCGGCAAGTTTGCGAAGGTGTGGGTCCGAGGTCGCGACGGCGTGTGGCGCATTCGCAGCGATAGTTACAGTGCAGCACCGAATCCGTAACGTCCTCCTGTTGGCAGGCTTGGCACTGCTTGCACACGGACCGCCGCAGGGATCTCGCTGGTCAACGCGGGAGCTCCGTGATGGGCATGTGGGGCCAGTCGAGGGTGTTGCGTTTAGTCCGGACGGATTACGCCTCGCGTCTGCGGACAACAGCGGCACGATCATCGTCCGCTCGATACCCGATTTCGATATCGTTGCCATGCTGCACGGCCGAAACTTCACCGAGGTAGCCTGGTCCGCTGACGGTACGACGTTGGTGGCCGGTGGCTTCGACAGCTTGCTCTATATCTGGCGTAAACCATTTACTCAGCCACCAGACACCCTCCGATATCCTGGTCAAGTCGAGGCCGTTGCGCTCAGGGACGAAGTGGTCATAGGTGCCGGCGGCGGTGACCACAGCATCCGGCGTTGGAATCTTGTCTTCGGAACAGAGCTCCTTCCTTTTCGTGGACACTCCGACGACATCTATGCTGTCCGGGTCAGCCCTGACGGTAAAATCGTCGTCTCGGGCGGACGGGATCGTACGATTCGCGTATGGAACGCGACAACTGGCCACCTAATGAGGATCTTGCGAGATCATGACAGCGTCTACGATCTGACATTTAGCCCTGACGGAGTGCGGCTCGTTTCTGCATGTCGCGACGGAACCATTCGGATTTGGAATACGCACACCTGGAAGGCGGAGCGTTTGCTTCGTGGCCCAGAGAACTCGGTGCATGGCGTCGCGGTGAGCCCGAATGGGCAATGGCTCGCGGGCGCCGGTTTTGACAATCGGGTCTGGGTCTGGAGCCTTCCCGGTGCGGCGTCACCACTGACACTCGCAGGGCATCGCCGCAAGGTCAGCGGTGTCGCGTTCAGCCCCGACGGACGATGGAAGCACGAGTGACGCTGATCAGATTTGGTCCTTTGCCACGTGGCGCGGAACTCGCGCCCTCCCGGGCCCGCACAGCCTAGTTGTCAATGCCAACTATCTGCCGACTATCCGGCGCCCGCGCCAGGGCGAGTTGGCCTAACAACGATCACCCGCAATTGCCAACGGTGCTTCGCGTTAGACCAGTCGGGACGGCGGGATTTGAATTCAACGGCCCCCATGGGGGGCCGTTGTTTTATCGGCACTTACGTGCACCAAAGGACCGAATTGGCAACTATCGGCAATTATGGACCGGCAAACGGTACGGCAAACATCTTCAGCGAGTGTGAATGCTCCCGCCGGATCACCCGGGCGTTTGACGCTGACCGGTTGCCGCCGCCTTCTCGATCGCGTCCAACATCCGATGGCGCGTGACCGCGTCGTCGAACGTGGCAGAGAGATGCGTTCGCTCGCGATAGTCGCGGGCGAAACGCGCGTACGCCTGGGCGACGTTGGTGCCAGGACCTTGCAGCGGCGACAGCCGGTACTGCGGGGGTACTGGCAGGACCTCGAGCGAGGACTGCGCGCCGTTGCCGCCACGAACGGTCAGCTCGAAGATCTGGGCCTGGCCGCCGTCAGCGGTAACCTGCAGGTCGCCTTCGGTGCCGTTGATCTCCCACAGCAGGTTCGTACCGCGCGAGCGCCCGCCACGATAGTGAATCGAGAACGCGGCGCCGCCCTCGAGCAGTCCGGTGACGCCCACCTGATCGTCCGCCTGCATCGGCTTACTCTGTTCTGTACCTGCGATGATAAATGACTTGCGGCGCATGGTCATCGTGGCCGAAAGCTCTCGGACCTCGCCGAGGCAGTAGCACAGCGCGTCCGCGGCGTGGCCGAGCGCGATCGAGAGCAGCGTTGCGCCGTTCTTCCGGTCGTTGAGGTACGCGTTGTACGGCGGCACCGCCCCACCCCAGCCCATTCCCGAGCCGATCAGCGTGGTGGAGAGCACCTCGCCGACGTATCCCTGCCGGATCAGGTCGCGCACGTAGAGCACCGGCGGCGCAGCGCGTGCCTGCAACCCCGCCACGGCAAGGACGCGTTGTTTTTTCGCCAGTGCAGCGAGCGCCTCTGCCTCCTGTAAGCCGTTGCCGAGCGGCCATTCGCAATAGACGGCCTTGCCCGCGGTGAGCGCCGCGGTCGCCAGCTCGAAGTGATACGGCACCTTTACGGTGATCGCGACGACGTCCACTTCGGCACGATCGACGAGGTCCTCGTGACTGTCGAACGCGAGCGGCACGCCGAAGCGGGCGCTTGCCGCGTCGGCGGATTCGCGTCGGCTGGTGGACAGCGCCGTGATCTCGAAGTCATCGGAGA
>QHUE01000338.1 GCA_003221825.1 Gemmatimonadota bacterium | reverse complement strand
CTCCGTCACCGTCGCGACCACGCGGCCGGAAACGATGTTCGGCGATATCGGCCTCGTGTTCAATCCCAAGGACAAACGCTACAAAGGCCTCAAGGGGAAGCGGGTGAAAATCCCGCTGTCCGGTGTCGTGATTCCGATCGCCACCGATGCGGCGGTCGATCAGGCGTTTGGCACGGGCATGCTCAAGGTCACGCCGGCGCATGACGCGAACGACTTCGACATTGCTCGCAGGGTGTGGCCTGCCGCCGGGATGCCGCTCGTTATCCGAGAGGACGGGACGCTTGGTGAGGAGGGCGGTCAAGAAGCAACGGCGGCGGTCAAGAACAAGGGCGGCGGTCAAGGCAGTCGAGTCCCACCAGATTTCGTCGGGCTCGATCGATTCGAGGCGCGCAAGAAGATCATCGAGCGCCTCAAAGCGACCGCCCTGTTAGAGAAGGTCGAGCAGCATCAGCACTCGGTGCGCCGCTGCTATCGGTGCGATACGGTCGTCGAGCCTCGCCTCTCCGATCAGTGGTTCGTCAAGATGAAGCCGCTCGCCGAGCCGGTGCTGGCGGCGTTCCGCAAGGGCGAGTACCAGATCGTGCCGGAGCGCTGGCGCGCGACCTACGAACACTGGATGGAGAACATCCGCGACTGGAACATCTCGCGGCAGCTGTGGTGGGGGCACCGGATTCCGGTGTTCACCTGCGCGAACGGACACCAGTGGGCCGACCGCGAGGATCCGCAGACGTGCCCCAAGTGCGGCGCGACGGTGGAGCAGGATCCGGACGTGCTCGACACCTGGTTCTCGTCCTGGCTGTGGCCGTTCGCGACGTTCGGCTGGCCCGAGCAGACGCCCGACCTGGCGCGCTTCTATCCGGGGCACACGCTCGTCACCGCCCCGGAGATTCTCTTTTTCTGGGTCGCCCGCATGCTGATGGCGGGCTACCACTTCATGGACCGGCGGCTGCCCTTCCGCACGGTGTATCTGACGGGCACCGTGCGCGACACCAAGCACCGCAAGATGTCGAAGTCGCTCGGCAACGGCATCGATCCGCGCGAGGTGGTGGATCGCTACGGCGCC
This sequence comes from Gemmatimonadota bacterium, assembly GCA_003221825.1. GTDB lineage: Bacteria > Gemmatimonadota > Gemmatimonadetes > Gemmatimonadales > GWC2-71-9 > 20CM-2-65-7. Next base: position 2,663 of record QHUE01000338.1, on the reverse strand, counting down.
GACGCGCTGCGCTGGACGTTGATCGGCGGCGGCTCGCTCGGCGCCGACGTGATCGTGGACCCTGGCGATCTCGAGGCCACGTTCGCGCCGGGGCGCAATTTCGCGAACAAGCTCTGGAACATCGGGCAGTTCGTCTTGTCGCAGCTGCCGCAGCGCGTCCCCGCGATCGAGGCCATTGATCGCCGCTCGCTCACCCTCGCCGACCGCTGGATCCTGTCGCGGGCGCAGGCGACGGTCCGCGAGGCCACGGCCTCACTCGAGCAGTTCCGGCTCGATGAAGCCGCCAAGCGTTGCTTTGAGTTTGTGTGGAATGAGCTTGCAGACTGGTATGTGGAAGCCGTGAAACCGAGGCTCGATGATCCGGCAGCCAAAGCGGTGCTGGCGTACTGCCTCGATCTGTCGCTGCGGCTGCTCCACCCCGTCGTGCCTTTCATTACTGAAGAGCTGTGGCAGAAGCTGCCGGGGCGGACCGCGCAAGAGCTGCTGGCGGTGGCCACGTGGCCCACGCCGCGCCCCGAGCTCGAGGACCCGCGCGCCGATCGGGAATTCGCGCGCATGCGGTGTTTGGCGACGGCAGCGAAGTCGTCGTCGCGCTCGAAGGCGTCGTGGATGTGAAGCACGAATGTCGCCGGCTATCGGAGGAGTTCGATCGCCTCGAAAAGCAGCTGGGCAGTCTCGCCGCCCGACTCACCAACGAGAGCTTCGTCTCGCGCGCGCCGCAGGACGTGGTGGCCAAGGAGCGCGAAAAGGAAAAGGCATGGCGCGATCAGCGCGACGTCCTGGCCAACAAGCTCAAGTCACTCGGCTGCTCGTAGGCCTGTTGCTCGGGTCGGCGGCGGCGTGGGCGTCGGGAGGAGCCTGCGCCAGCGTCGGCACGCCACCCGGCGGGCCCCCTGACAGCGCTGCGCCCAAGATTCTCCTGGTGAAGCCCGAATCGGGGGCCGTTGTCCCCAACTGGAGCGGCGACGCCGTGATCCAGTTCGACGAAGTGATCGACGAGATGGCTGGTGGCGGTGGTGGCGGAGGCGCCGGTGTGCAAGGTCTCGCGCGGCAGGTGCTGCTCTCGCCGGTGGCCGGCGACGTAAAAGTGGGGTGGCATCGCACCAGCGTCAGCATCAAGCCGAAAGAAGGATGGAAGAAGCGCGTGTACCGGCTGGAGATTCAGCCCGGCTTCGTGGATCTGCGCCGCAATCGGACCAACTGGGCGAAGACGGTGCTGTTCACGACCGGTCCCGAGATCGGCCACGCGCGCATCGGCGGCATCACGCTGAAGTGGATCGAGCAACAGGTCCTGCTGCACGCGCTGATCGAAGCGGTGCCGCTGCCCGACACCGTGGGGTACATGACCATGTCCGACTCGGGCGGCCAGTTCAACCTCACGAATCTGCAACCGGGCCGCTACATCGTATACGCCATCGCGGATGAGAACGGGGACCGGCGGCGCGGGCTGCGCGAGGCCTACGACTCCACGATCGTGACGCTCGACTCGAGCAGCAACGTCGCCTTCTACACCTTCCCGCACGACACCGTCCCGCCGCGGCCGCGCGGGGCGACCTACGTCGACTCGATTACCGTGCGGGTCGAGTTCAGCCAGGCGCTCGACCCCACGGCGTCGCTCGATACGTTGCGCGTGCGGGTGCTCCAGCTGCCGGACTCGACGCCGGTGGCGATTGCCCAGGTCTACACGCAGCGCCAGTTCGACTCGCTGACTACGCTCGCCAAGCAGAAGGCGGATTCGGCGGCCGCCGCGGCGCGCGACACTGCGGGGGGCCGACCGCGGATGGTACACGACACCTCCGCGCGACCCAATATTCATCCGACTGTTCCGCCAGCGGTTCCCCCGCCTCCCCCGGCTGCGGGAGCTCCGCGCGCGCCGGCCAAATCGCCGGTCGATACGGCGCTGGTGCGCCAGCTGCTCGCCCAACGTCCCATTCCCTCGGATAAGATCGTGATCCGGTTGGTCCATCCCCTGAAGGCCGAGACGCGCTACGTTGTGCGGATCACCGGCGCGACGAACCTGATCGGGAAAAAGGGCGACGGCGACGTGGGCTTCAGCGTGCCCAAGGCCGTGGTGGCCGATACGAGCCGCCGCACACCTCGACAACCTCCACAACCTCCACCAACCTCCAAGCCGCCCTCATGACCGCTGATCCGCGCCGCCAGCTGCCATCGATCGATGCCCTCCTCGCCGGTCCGGGCGTCGCGGCGCTGCTTGCGGCGCATCCGCGCGCGCTCGTCGTCAAAGCGGCGCGCGCCGCCGTGGATGCGGCGCGTGACCATGGCGGGACGGCGCCGCCGGAGGGGTGGGATGCGGCGGTGCGCGCCGCGGTGGAGCGCTTCGCCGAGCCGTCGCTCGCGCCCGTGATCAACGCGACCGGCGTCGTGCTGCACACGAACCTGGGCCGCGCGCCGCTCGCCCCCGCGGCGGTGGCCGCGCTCACCCGCGTCGCGCACGGCTACTCCGCGCTCGAATACGACCTCGGCCGCGGCGCGCGCGGCTCGCGCCACGCGCACTGCCGCGATCTCCTCATCGAGCTGACGGGCGCGGCCGACGCGCTCGTCGTGAACAACGCGGCCGGCGCGCTCCTGCTGACGCTCAGCGCGTTGGGGGGGGCGCAGGGCGGCGCTGCGATCGTGTCACGTGGCGAGCTGGTCGAGATCGG
>QHUE01000217.1 GCA_003221825.1 Gemmatimonadota bacterium | reverse complement strand
GCCCGCGAGTGTTTCCCCGCTCTCCGTCTTCATGGGCGCGCTCATGGGTGCGGTCGTGGGCATCGTCTTCGGCGTGTACCCCGCGACGCGCGCCGCGAAGCTCGATCCGATCACCGCCCTGCGACAGGAGTAACCGTATGACCGGACTGTTCGAGGGCGTCGGCATCGCGTTGACATCGCTGCGCGCGCACAAGATGCGTGCGGCATTGACGATCCTCGGCGTGGCGATCGGGGTGACGGTGGTCATGGTGATCGGCGCGTTGATCAGTGGCTTCAACAAGGGCATCTCGGACATGCTGGCGTCGCTCGGGCCAAAGACGTTCTGGGTCGGGCGGTACTGGGGCGGCCAGAACGATCAGGACCCGGAAGACCCGAATCCGTGGCGACGCCGGCCGCCGATGACGGTCGAGGAAGCGGACCGCCTGGCGCAGCTTCCGACGATCGCGTTCGTCGTCGTCGACGAGTACACCTCGGCCGACATCGAATTCGAAGGCCACCGGATGGCCGCGATCGGGATTCGCGGGCGCAATGCTGATTGGCCGAAGATCGAAGGCGGCCAGATTGCGCCGGGCCGCTCGTTCACGCACCTCGAGGACGCGTCCAACGCGCACGTGGCGGTGATCAACAGCAAACTGGCCGAGAACCTGTTTGGGCAGCGCGACCCGATGGGGCGGCGCATCAAGATCGGCGGGCTGCCCTACGACGTCGTCGGCGTCTACAATCCACCGCCCCGGTTGTTCGGCGAGTCGGACCGGCCTGAGGTCATGATGCCACACGGCACCTTCCAAAAGGACCTGAAGTACTGGCCCGGCTGGATGGACATGTTCGTCGTGCCGCAGGATTCGGTTCCGGTCGACCGCGCGATCGACGATGTCACGATGGCGCTGCGGACGATGCGTGGGCTGCGTCCGGGCCAGAAAAACAACTTCGACGCGGTCACCCAGGAAGTGTACGTGCAGGCCGTCAACAGCTTCACCAAACTCGCGCGGTATCTGATGGTCGCGCTGTCGATGGTGGGGCTGATCGTCGGTGGCATCGGCGTCGTCGCGATCATGATGATCTCGGTCACGGAGCGTACCCGCGAAATCGGCGTGCGCAAAGCGCTGGGCGCGCTGCGCCGTGAAATCATGTGGCAATTCCTCGTCGAGGCGGCGACGCTGACGCTGGTGGGCGGCGTCGTCGGCATGGTGTTCGGCTGGGGGATCGCCTTCCTGCTCCACAACTTCACCCCGGTACCCGCCTACGTGCCGATCGGATCCATCGTCGCCGCCCTGGTGATCGCGGCCGCGACGGGACTCGTCTTTGGGATCTATCCGGCAAGCAAGGCGGCCCGTCTCGATCCCGTAGAAGCGCTGCGCTACGAGTAGCGGTGTCCTTTTTCGACGCCGTTCGCCTCGCCTTCCAAACCATCCGGGCGCAGAAGCTCAAGAGCGGCTTCTCGATTATCGGCGTCTTCATCGGCGTCATGTTTCTCATCGCGGTCGTGTCGGTCGTCGAAGGGATGAACCGCTACATGACCGACAAGTTCGCCGGCACGATTCTCGGCGTGAACACGTTTCGCCTGCGCCAGTTCCCCGATGTGCAGCTCGGCAACGTCACCGACTCGACCTGGAGGGCGTGGGCGCGCCGGCCGCGCGTGACCTACGAGGATGCCCAGGCGGTCGCGCGCGGCGTGACCGTTCCGGTGGTGGCGGCGTGGGAGTCGAACACGCGCGGGACCCTCACCGCGGGCCGCCGGCAGGCCAAAGACGTCCAGGTCACGGCCGCGACGGAGCTGTACTTCGACATCCGCTCGCTCGTGATCGAGGAGGGCCGCGCGTTCACGGCGCAGGAGGTGCAGGCCGGGGTTCCGGTCCTCGTGCTGGGACACGACCTCGCCGACAAGCTGTTCGAAGGCCAGGATCCGCTCGGCGCAGAGGTGAAGCTCTTCGACATCCCCTACCGGGTGATCGGCGTGGTCGAGAAGCAGGGCAACCTGTTCGGGCTCTCGCTCGACAAGTTCGTGGTTGCGCCCGCGAGCGCTCCGCTCCGGCGTTACGTCAATCCGCCGCGGGTCGTTGACGCCCTGGCCGTCAAGGCCAACTCGCAATCCGACATGCGGGAAGCGATGTCGCAGGCCGAGGCGGTCATGCGCAGCCGGCGTCACCTGCGTCCGCGCCAGGCGGACGACTTCGCGCTCGAGACCGCGGACGAGGTGCTCGCCTTCTGGGCCAAAATCAGCGGCATTCTCCGCTACGCGCTCCCCTTCCTCCCGGGAATCTCGCTCGTCGTGGGTGGTATCGTGATCATGAACATCATGCTGATGGCGGTGGCGGAGCGGACGCGCGAGATCGGCATCCGCAAATCGCTGGGCGCGCGCCGGACCGACATCCTGCGGCAGTTCCTGGTCGAGTCGGTCACGCTCGCCACCGTGGGCGCGGCCGGGGGCGTGGCACTGGGCATCGCGCTCGCGGCGGTGGTCGCCGCGATCTCGCCGCTGCCCGCAGCGGTCGCGCCATGGTCCATCGTGGTCGGCGTCGTCCTCGGTGCGGGGGTCGGGATCGTCGCCGGCGTCTACCCGGCGAGTCGTGCGGCCCGCCTCGACCCCATCGCCGCGCTGCGAGCCGAGACGTGACCGGCGGAGGGTTGACGGGCCTGTTCGAGGGCGTCGGCATCGCCCTCGATTCGCTGCGCAGCAGCAAGGTACGCGCCGCGCTCACGATCCTCGGCGTCGCGATCGGCGTGACCGTCGTGATGTTGATGGCCGCCATGGTCAGCGGGATCAACAAGAGCGTGGCGGGCGTCTTCGAGTCGATTGCGCCGCGCACCTTCCTGGTGTGGCGCTTTTTCCAGGCCGGCGTCACCGTGTCGGACGGCTCGGACGAGAACAGCCCGTGGCGGCGCAACCCGCCCATCAAAGACCTGGAAGCCGACCGGATCCGGCTGCTGCCGTCGGTGCGATACGTGACCCGCCGGGAGGAGAGCTCCGGGACCGTGGAGTTCGGCGACTTGCGGCTCGAATCGGTGAACGTCTCCGGGCTGTCGGCCGAATGGGTGGAGGTCAACGGCGGCGACATCTATCCCGGTCGCACCTTCACCCGGTTCGAGGATCTCTCCAACAGCGCCGTGGCCGTGATCAACCGCAAGCTCGAGGACCAGCTGTTCCGGGGGCGGGATCCGATCGGCCAGACGATCCACATCGCCGGCGCGCCCTTCACGGTGATCGGGGTATACACGCAGCCGCCGAGTCTCTTCAGCGGCGCCGCGCCCCCGTTCGTCGGGATTCCGCACGGCGCGTTCGTGAAGAGCGTGCCCTACTTCAAGGGCTGGATGCGGCTCGCGGTGTCGCCCGCGCCGGGGTACACGCAACAGGAGTCGATGGACGAAGTGGTGGCGACGCTGCGCTCGCTGCGCGGGCTCAAACCGGGCCAGGACAACACATTCTCAATTGTCACGCAGGACAAGCTGCTCGACTCCTGGCACCAAGTGAGCGGAATGTTCTTCTTTGTGATGTTGGTACTGTCCGCGATCGGATTGATCGTGGGGGGCGTTGGCGTCATCGCGATCATGATGATCTCGGTCACCGAACGCACGCGGGAGATTGGCGTGCGCAAGGCGCTGGGGGCCACTCGGCGCGCCATCCTCTGGCAGTTCCTGGTCGAGGCTTCCACGCTGACCCTGGTCGGCGGCGCCGTCGGCATGCTGAGCGGGGGGTTGCTCGCGTTCCTCGTCTCACGCATCACGCCCATCCCCGCGTACGTGCCGCTCTGGTCCATCGTGGCCGCCCTCGCCGCGTCGGCCCTGACGGGGATCGGATTCGGGCTCTATCCCGCCAGCCGTGCGGCGCGACTCGATCCGATCGAGGCGCTTCGGTACGAGTAGCTTTGTAGTCCATGCCCCTGTACGAAGCACTCCGCCTCGCGCTGCAGACGGTCTGGAGCCATAAGCTCCGGTCTTTTTTCACGCTGCTGGGCGTCATCGTCTCGGTCGCATTCCTCGTCGCCGTGGTCGCCGTCATCCAGGGGATGAACGCGTACGTGCGCGAGCGCCTCGCGGGCGCGATCGTCGGCGTCAACGCGTTCCAGATCCGGCGCGATCCCATTCAGGTGGGATTCATCGACGACGAGGCGTGGAAGCAGATCCAGCGGCGCCCGATCATCGCGCCCGAGGACGTCGGCTTCATCGCGCGCGCGGTCCCGGATGCCGAGGCGATCGCGCTGCAATCCGGCTGGCCGACGCCGATGGCGGACGTGCAGTGGCGAAACCGTACGACCGGCGACGTGTTCGTCTTTGGCGTCACCGCCCCGTACGTGCTCGTGCAGGACTACGCATTCGCGGCCGGAGCGCCGCTCACCGACATCGACCTGCAGCAGCGCCGCTACGTCGCCGTGCTCGGCTACGACGTCGCCGAGAAGCTGTTCGATAATATCGACGCCGCCATTGGCCGGACCATCCGGGTCCGCGGTATTCAGCTGATCGTGAAGGGCGTGATCGCGAAGAAGGGGACCGTACTCGGGCAATCGTGGGACGGTTTCGTGATGCTGCCGCTCACGACCTTCGAGTCGATGTATGGCCGCCGGCAGACGATGGTCATTTCGGTGAAGATGTCGACGGCGGACGGCGTCGCGCCGGCGATGCTGCGCGCCGAGGAAGCGATGCGGATCGCGCATCGCCTGCGGCCGGGGGCGGATAACGATTTCACAATCGATACCGGTGAGGGGTTGATCGCGTTCTGGGGCAAGCTCACCCGCGTCATCTTCACCGTCGTGCCCGCGGTGGTCATCATCGGCGTGGTCGTTGGGGGCATCGTCATCATGAACATCATGCTGATGAGCGTCACCGAGCGCACGCGCGAGATCGGGGTCCGCAAAGCCCTCGGCGCCGCGCGGCGTGATATCCGCCGGCAGTTTTTCGCTGAAGCCCTGACCCTGTCGGTGCTCGGCGTTATCGCCGGGATCGTCGTCGGGTTCGCACTCGCCGGACTGGTGCAAGCCATTTCCCCGCTCCCCGCACGCGTCACGGCATGGTCCATCGGGATCGCCATTACGCTCGGCCTCGTCGTCGGCGTGCTGTTCGGCGTCTATCCGGCGCATCGTGCGTCACGCCTCGATCCGATCGAGGCGCTGCGCCAGGAATAGATGCGGCTCCACTCGGTCCGCGAGGGCTGGCGCATCGCCCTCGATCAGCTGCGTGCCAACAAGCTCCGCTCGGCACTCACGGTGCTCGGCGTCGTGATCGGCATCGCGACGGTCATGGCGATGGCCTCCATCGTCGCCGGCTTCCGCGAGCAGATCGTCAATACGCTCGAGGTCGTCGGGCCGACGACGTTCCGCGTGCTCCGCTTCTTTTCGACGACCGGCGTGAACCCGGACGCGGTCCCGCGCGAGGTGCGCATCCGGCCGAAGCTGATCCCGCAAGAAGCCGAAGCCATCGCCCGACTACCCGAGATCCATTATGCGGCGATCTGGACGCAGGTCTTCGAGCGGTTCGAATACAGCGGGAACCACACCCGGATCCTCGGCGTGTTCGGCGCCGATGACCGATTCATGGAGATCCTGGGGGGCGGGATCGCCGCGGGCCGCTCGTTCACGGCGGCCGAGCTCCGTGGTGGCGATCCGGTCGTCATCGTCGAGCAGCGCACCATCGATCGTTTGTTCGGCGCCATCAACCCGCTGGGCCGCATCGTCCGCATCGGCGGCCATCCGTTCAAGATCCTGGGCGTCTGGCAGCGCCCGACGAACATCTTTGAGGTACCGGGCACACCAGAGATCGCCGCGATCATGCCGTTCGAAACCGCCCGGCGCAGCTTCTTCATCGATGAAGTGAATGGCCTCATCATTCTCGTGAAGCCGAAACCCGAGGTCAGCGTCACCCGCGCCATGGACGCCGCCACCCTCACCCTGCGTCGCCTCCGCGGGCTGCGCGCGGGGCAATCGAACACCTTCGACTTGCTCACATCCGATCAAGTCCTGGGTATCTTCGACAGCCTCACGTTCGCGTTCTTTTTCGTGATGCTCGTGCTCTCCAGCATCGCGCTGATGGTGGGAGGTATCGGGGTCATGGCGATCATGATGGTGTCAGTAACGAGCCGAACGCGGGAGATCGGCCTGCGCAAAGCGCTCGGCGCCACGCGCCGCGCTATTCTGTGGCAGTTCCTGGTCGAAGCCGCCACGCTGACGCTCCTAGGCGGCGTCATCGGTATCGCATTGGGCGTGGGCGTTGGCGAGGTGCTGAAGCGGCTGCTCGCGTTTAACACGACGATTCCCGCCGTGCCCGCCGCGATTGCCACCGCCACGTCGATTCTGGTCGGCCTGGTGTTCGGGATCGCCCCAGCCGCGCGAGCCGCAAAACTGGATCCGGTCGAGGCGCTGCGGTATGAGTGAGCAGGTCGATCTCCTGGCGATCGCCGCGCATCGCGACGACGTCGAGCTGACGTGCGGCGGCACGCTCGCGAAGGCGGTCCTCGCCGGCCACCGCGTCGGGATCCTGGATCTGACGCAGGGCGAAATGGGGACGCGCGGCGACGCGGCAACCCGCGCCGCGGAGGCCGAGCGTGCAGCGAAGACGCTCGGCGTCCCGCTGAGGCTGAATGCCAAGATGCCGGATGCGCATCTCACAAACGATGAGGCGTCGAGAAAGAAAATCGTCGAGCTGATACGTCGAGCAAAACCACGTGTCGTCATCCTGCCGTACTCGGTTGGACGCCATCCCGATCACCGCACAGCCTCGGAGCTGGGACGCGACGCCTGCTATCTCGCCGGCCTGGCGAAGTATGCGCCCGGCAAGGGTGGCGATGCCCACCGGCCGTACAAGCTCCTCTACGCCCTCGCGTATCGAGAGGACCCGGTCAAGCCGACGTTCGTGGTGGATATCTCCGACGTGTTCGAGAAGAAGATGGACGCGATTCGCTGCTACGCATCGCAGTTCGCCGGCGCCAAGGCGGCCGGCGAGATCCACCCCACCGGCCAGGACCTGTACGAGCTGATCCGGGTGCAGTCGGCCCATTATGGTTCGCTGATCCGGCGCCGCTACGGCGAGCCGTTCTACACGGCGGAGACCCTGGAGGTGGACGACGTGCTCCAACTTGGCGTGCAGTCCATCTAGTTGGTAAATTGGGCCCTCCATGACCAAGCGCATCACGTATCTCGACAACGCTGCGACGACTCCGGTGCGGCCGGAGGTGCTGGAGGCCATGCTCCCGTATCTGGGGAAGGAAGCCTTCGGCAATCCTTCTTCGGCACACCGCTTCGGGCGCGCCGCGCGGGCCGGCATCGAAGAGGCGAAGCGCGCCGTCGCCGGCGCCCTCGGGGCCGAGCCGAATCAGGTCGTCTTCACATCCGGCGGCACCGAGGCCGATAACCTCGCGATCATCGGCGCCGCGCTCGCGGCGCGCGATCGCAACGGTCCCTTCCGAGTCGCCGTCTCGGCCACCGAGCACAAGGCGGCGCTCGCCGCCGCGCACGCGGTCAAGCACCTGGGCGGGGAGGAGATCATTCTCCCGGTGACGGCCTCGGGACAGATCGAGCGCGACGCCCTCGAGAAGGCCCTCGAGCGCGGCGTCGCGGTCGTGAGTGTGATGTGGGTGAACAACGAAGTGGGCACGTTGCAGCCTGTTGCCGAGCTGGCCGCGCGATGTCGTGAGGTCCCCGCCCCGGCGGGTGTCCTGTTCCACTCCGACGCTGTCCAGGCTTTCGGCAAGCTTCCGGTATCGATCCAAGACTCAGGCTGCACACTCCTCACCATCTCCGGTCACAAGATCGGCGCTCCTAAGGGCGTCGGCGCGCTCATCGTGCGTGACCGCCAGGCGGTCGAAGCGATCATCCACGGCGGCGGGCAGCAGTACGGCATCCGGCCCGGCACCGAGAATGTGCCAGGCATCGTCGGGCTGGGCGTGGCGGCCCGCCTGGCCGCCGCGGAACAGCACGCGCTCGCCACGCGGTTGCACGAGCTGCGCGACGAGCTGGAGCGCCGCGTGCTCGCGATCGTGCCTGACGCCGTGATCAACGGCTGGCAGGGCGAGCGCGCGCCGCACATCTCGAACGTGTCGATCCCCGGAACCGACAGCGAGGCGCTGCTGATGCATCTCGACCTCGCCGGGATCGCCTGCTCGTCCGGGTCCGCCTGCAGTACCGGCGCCGTCGAGCCCTCGCACGTGCTCACCGCCATGGGCGTGCCGCGCGAGCTGGGTGTGGCCGCGCTGCGGTTCTCGTTCGGCAAGGACAGCACGATCGACGACGTGGACGCCGTGGCCGCCGCGCTGCCGCGAATCGTGGAGAAGGTGCGGTCGCTGTCGACCGTCTTGCACCGATGAGAGTCCTGGTGGCGATGTCGGGCGGCGTCGACTCCTCGGTCGCCGCGGCGCTGCTCGTCGAGCAGGGTCACGAGGTCATCGGCGCGACGATGAAACTGTTCTGTTACGGCGACAGCGTTCCCGACCGGCCGTGCTGCTCCCTCGACTCGATCACCGACGCGAAGCTGGTCGCGCACCGGCTCGGCATTCCCCACTACGTCCTCAATCTCGAGGACCGGTTCGGGCATGACGTGATCGACAATTTCGTCGCCGAGTACGCGCGCGGGCGGACGCCGATCCCCTGCGTCCGCTGCAATTCGTTCACCAAGTTCCGCGACTTTCTTTATCATGCCGATGCCCTCGACTGCGATGCGATTGCGACCGGGCACTACGCCATCGCCGCGGATGGCGCGCTGTTTCGCGGCCACGACCGGCAGAAAGACCAGTCGTATTTCCTGTGGGGCATCGATCGCACGGTCGTACGCCGCATGCTCACACCGATCGGCGGGCTGACGAAGGCCGAGACGCGGGCGGCGGCACGGAAGCTGGGGCTCGTCACGGCCGAGAAGGCCGAGTCCGTCGAGATCTGTTTCGTGCCGGATGACGATTACGTCGGGGTGCTCGAGCGCCATCTTCCCGCGGGCGCGCCTGCGCTGGTGCCGGGTCCACTCGTCACTACGAGCGGCGAGGTGATCGGCGAGCACGACGGCTTCGCCCGCTATACGGTGGGCCAGCGCCGCGGCTTGCCCGGCGGCTCGGCCGAGCCGCTGTATGTCGTCGCGATCCGCCCCGAGACGCGTGAAGTCGTCGTTGGCCGCGGCGCGGAGTTGTTCGGACACGAGCTGTCTCTCGAAGAGGTCAACTGGCTGGTCGATCCGCTCACGCCAGGGGACGCCGTCTGGGTGCAGTGCCGCTATCGCGCGCGTGCCGTCCCCGGCACGATTGCTGCGCAAGCGGGCGACCGCATCGCGCTCCGGCTTGCCGAGCCGGTCCGGGCGATTACTCCAGGGCAATCGGGCGTGCTGTACGACGCCGACGATCGATTGCTCGGTGGTGGGGTCATCGCCTAGCCGACCGCGGCGTGCGGAGGGTCACAGCCCCTCCAGCCCGAGCGCCTGCAGAATTCAAATTCGTCCCCACAATTCCTCTTGGGAGGCTGTATGCGGTTGCTCCTTCGTGCCGGGGTCGTGCTCGGCTTCGCGGTGGCGGCGTGCGGCAAAGACGCGCCGTCCCCGGTCGATTTCAACGATCCGGCGGCGGTCTCTGCCAATCTCTCGTCGGTTGATTCCGCTTTCGATAGCGACGTCTTCCGCAGCTTCTCGACCGCCGCGACGATGCTCGACGTGGCGACCGCGCCAGCCTTCCGCCCCGCGGCGACGCTGATCGAGACGCTGGAGCCCAAGCTCGCCCGGACCGGCGGCCGGATGTTCCTGTCGAATCTGCGGCAGGCGCAAAAGCTGCAGGCGATGGTGCCGAATCTCAGCATCTCCGCGGCGCAAGGCCGGATCATTCCGGACTCGCTGTATGGCCGCGTCTTCGAGTGGGACACGTCGCTCAATCAGTACCGGTGGCAGGGTGGGACCGTCGCCAACCTGAATGGCGTGCGGTTCGTCCTCTATGCGACCGGCCTGGACGGCGCCGTCGTCGAGCCCGTGAGCGCCATCGGCACGCTCGACATCATCGATCAGAGCACGGCGACCAAGCTGCAGCTGCAGGTCCTCGTCAAAGGCCCGGGTGGGACGACGACGTATGTCGATTACACGGCCTCGTTCACCAGCTCCGCGACATCCGCCACGGCGAGTGTTTCCGGGACGATCACGAACGGACTCAGCGGCGACAACAACAAGACGCTGTCGTTCGACGAAACGCTCACGGTGAATGCGAGCGGCGCGAGCGTACACGCGACGTTCGCGTTGAACAACCCGGCGATAACGTTGATGCTCAACGAATCGGTGTCGTTCGACAATCCGAACATCAATATCAATGCTGACTTCCGGTTGATTCAGAATGGCCAGACGGTGCGGGCGGTGGGACACATCACGCTCAACACCACCGACAACTCGGTCACCGTCAGCGTGACCGTCTCGGTCGACGGTCACCCCGTGGCGTCGATCAGCGGCGATCCGACGGATCCCGCGACGCATTGGGTCGATGCGGGCGGCCAGCCGTTGACGGCTGCAGACCTGGCCGCGCTGGACGCGCTATTCGATGCCTTCGAGCACTTCGGCGATACGGTGTCCAACCTGTTCGCGCCGGTCGGGACGTTCGCCGGCCTGTAAATCCGCAATCGCAAAGCCTGATCGAATACCGCGGCTGGATTTGCCCGCTCACGCCGCTCGAGAACGGCTTACGCACCCGGGCCGGACAGGCAGGCTATGGCGGCGGCTTCATCGAGCATTACCTGGTACCGGCGATCTATCCGTCCGGTCTCACGTCGCGCATCCAGGCGGTGCTGGGCACCGCCGTGCTGGTGATCAATGCGTTCGCCTATGGCATGTTGATCCGTCGACTCACCCGAGGTCCCTGAGGCTCCCGATGCCCACGCGTCGCCACTTTCTCGGTTCGCTGTTCGTCGCTACTGCCACGCTTCCCGCGCTCAGGAGTGACGCGCTGTCGCGCATCCTGCCGGCCACGCGACGCGTCGACGGCAGGAGTGCCGCCGACGTCGCGCAAGACGAGGACTTCTGGCGAGAGATCCAGGCGGCGTTCGACATCGACCGCGGCATGATCAACCTGAACAACGGCGGCGTCGCGCCGTCGCCCCGGGTCGTCAACGCCGCGTTCCAGCGCTACCTCGCCGTGTCGAACCAGGCCCCCGCCATCACGATGTGGGGCTGGATCGAGCCGGAGATCGAAGCGGTGCGCCGGCGCCTGGCCGCGAACTTTGGCTGCGATCCGGAAGAGATGGCGATCACGCGCAACGCGAGCGAGGCCCTCGAGATCGTGCAGCTCGGCCTCCCGCTGCAGCGCGGCGATGAAGTCCTCACGACCACGCAGGACTACCCGCGCATGATCACGACGTGGAAGCAGCGCGAGCGCCGTGACGGCATCGTGCTGAAGCAGATCACCTTCCCGGTACCGCCGCCGTCGCAGGACGATCTCGCGCGCCGCATCGAAGCCGCCATCACGCCGCGCACCAAGGTCATTCATGTCTGCCACATCACGAACCTGACGGGGCAGATCTTTCCCGTGAAGCAGATCTGCCAGCTGGGCCGGGCGCGCGGCATCGAGGTGATCGTGGACGGGGCGCACGCCTACGCGCATTTCCCGTTTACCCGTGACGAGCTGGACTGCGACTACTACGGCACGAGCCTCCACAAGTGGCTCACGGCGCCGATCGGCACGGGGTTCCTCTACGTCCGCCGGTCGAAGATCGCCAAGATCTGGCCGATGATGGCGGCGCCGCCCGAGATGAACGAGAACGTGCGCAAGTTCGAGGAGATCGGGACCCATCCGGCGGCGAATCACAACGCCATCGTGGAAGCGCTGGACTTTCTGGACGGCATCGGCCCGGAGCGCAAGGCGGCGCGCCTCCGGTTCCTGCGCGACCGCTGGGCGAAGCGGCTCGAGCGCGTGCCCGGCGTGAAGCTGCTGACGCCCTACGACCCGGCGCAATCGTGCGGGCTGGCCTCGTTCACCCCGGGGCAGCTCGATGTCGGGAAGCTCGCGGGCTACATGTTCGACCGGCACCGGATCATCGTGACGCCGATCGCACATCCCGAATTCAACTGCCTGCGGATCACGCCGAACGTCTACACCACCCTGGCGGAGATCGATCGCTTTGCCGACGTGATGGAAGACGTGCTGCGCAAAGGCTTGCCGGCTTCCTAAGGCAGCAGCGCCACGATCCGCAGCGGCCCGCCGCTGCCCCCTTTGATTTTCATCGGCAGCGCGATCACGAGCGCCCCGGTGACCGGCAATCCCTCCAGGTGCGCCACATTCTCAAACGCCGGCACGTTCGAGGCGAATAACCGGCGATGGACCTGGAACGTCGTCGACTGGCCGTAATCGATGCTCGGCGTGTCGATTCCCACCGCGCTGATCCTGCGGCGGACCAGCGCACGGGCCGCATCGAGGTCCAGGCCAGGAAAATGCAGTTGCGCGACCCCTACCGGGCCCGTTTTCGTGGTGCCGAGGTAGCGCGCGCGATCGGGCCAGCGCGTACCCCAACCGGTACGGATCAGCACGATGCTGCCCTCCGGGATATCACCGTGCGCCCCTTCCCAGGCCGTAATGTCTGACTGGTGCACGCGATAGTCGGGATTGGAGTCGGCTTTCGCGCGCACGTCGATGACCACGGCAGGCGCAATCAGCTGGCTCAGCGGAATCTGATCGGCGGTGTGTTTCTTTTCTATGAAGTGCACCGGGGCATCGAGATGTGTGCCACCGTGCTCTGCGGCGCTGAAGTTATTCGCCGCATAGTACCACCCGCCGGGCGTCCGCTGCGCCGAGACGACGGTGAGGTGAAAGGGCTGAGCGGTCGGCCAATAGATGGTTGTCGAGTCGAAGTCGTACGTGAGGTCCACCCAGTGGCCTGCCACGAGGCGGTCTGCGATGGATGGCTGGCTGCATGCCGCGAGCACGAGGAGCGCAGGGACAATCGCCAAACGTCGCATGGTCTCTCCTGTGTGAGCATGTTGAGTTGCAACTGTAGGGCAGATTGTTATCGTTGCGAGCCATGAAATCAATCCTCCTCGTGGCTCCCCTCTGGGCCGTGTTGGCCTGCGGCTCGGACAAATCGGGCCAAACCGTCAATCGTGACACGCTCACGGAGCGTCAGAAGGACAGTATCCTCGCGAACTCGAAGATCCCCAACGCGCGCGCCGTGGGACGGGCGATGAACGCCGCCGATTCGATGAGCGTGCGCATCCGGAGTAGCGACACCGTCGCGA
>QHUE01000216.1 GCA_003221825.1 Gemmatimonadota bacterium | reverse complement strand
GGCGGTCGGCATGGTCCCCGCCGCGCTCAGCGGGCTCGACGGCCGCACGCTACTCGAGCGGACGCGCCGCGTCGATATCCCCGGCGCACGCTCGCTCGGGACGGCCATCGCCGACCGGGCCGCGAGCGGCCGTGACAAGCTGCACCTGCGTCCACCACCACGGATGGCCGCACTCGCGGATTGGCTCGAGCAGCTGATTGCCGAAAGCTCCGGAAAAGAAGGCCGTGGCGTGATTCCCATCGTCCAGGATCCCGACGGTGGCGCCTCGTCTGATGCGCAAACGGCGGGCCCCGAAATGTTTTCTGCCGATCCGCTTGATCTGGGCGCCGAGTTCCTGCGCTGGGAGTACGCGACCGTGGCGCTGTGCGAGCGTCTCGGCGTCAACGCCTTCGATCAGCCGGACGTCGAGGAGGCGAAGCGGCTCGCGCGAGCCGAATTGACGGGCGGCCATGGGAAGGCAGGAGCGCAGCATCGGGGTGTAGGGGCGCAGCATGCTGCGCCCCTACCGACGCTGACCCTGTCGCAGCTCCGGCAGCAAGTCCGGCCGGGCGACTATCTCGCCATCCTCGCGTATGTCCCGCCCACCCCCGACATAGTTGGCGAGCTCCAGAAGCTGCGCGCCGCCTGGGGTCGCGCCCTGGGGTGTGCGACCACGCTCGGTATCGGCCCGCGGTATCTCCACTCGACCGGGCAGCTGCACAAAGGCGGACCAGCCAGCGGCCTCTTTCTCGTGATCACTGCCGACGTCGATGAGGACCTGGAGATCCCGGACATGGGGTGGACGTTCGGCCAGCTGCACCGCGCGCAGGCGCGTGGCGATGTCCGGGCGCTGTTGGCGCGGGGGCGGCGGGTTGCGCACGTGCATCTATCCAGTCCCGCGGCGCTCGCGCAGCTGCAGCTCCCCCCCCCTTCCGTGTGACCGCGTACATCTTTCATCTGATTCCGCACACACACTGGGATCGGGAGTGGTTCCTCCCCCGCGCCGCGTTCCACGCGCGCCTGGTCCCGATGTTCGATGAGTTGATCGACCGGCTCCACGCCGACGCCGCCGTACGGAGCTTCCTGCTCGACGGCCAGACCGTGCTCGTCGAAGACTACCTGCGGGCCCGGCCCGATCGCGAAAACGACGTCAAGGCGCTCGTCAAAACGGGACGTCTGCAGGTCGGGCCGTGGTATGTGCTGGTTGACGAGTTGATCCCCTCCGGGGAATCGCTGATCAGGAATCTCCTGCTCGGCGGCAGCGATGCGGAACGCCTCGGCGGGCGCCTCGATGTTCTGTACTCGCCCGACGCGTTCGGCCACCCCGCGGCGTTGCCCACGCTCGCCCGCGAGTTCGGAATGAAATACGGCGTCCTGTGGCGCGGACTCGGCGGGGAGCCGGGGCAGGAACATGACCTGTTTCGCTGGCGGGGCCGTGATGCCCGGGAGATTCTGGTCTGGCACCTGCCGCCTGATGGCTACGAAATCGGCGCGGCGTTGCCCGGCGCCGGCGCGCGCCTCCCCGACATCTGGACCGACGTGCGCGCCACGCTCGTGGAGCGGGCAGCCGGCAAGCACATCCCCCTGTTCGTCGGCGCCGATCATCATGCGCCCCATCCGGCGCTCGCCCGTCTGCGCGACCTGCTCGCCGATCTCGAGCCGGCGAGCGCGTTCCGCGTCTCGCGGCTGGATGAGTTCTTTCAGGCGGCCGAGAACGCGCCGGCCAAGCCTGTCGCCGGGGAGCTGCGCTGGTCGTACGGCTACACCTGGACGCTACAAGGTGTGCACGGGACGCGGGCGCCGCTCAAGCGGCGGCATGGCCAGGTGGAGCTGTGGCTCGAGCGTCTGGCGGAGCCGTTGGTGGCGTTGGCGCGGTATTCAGGGGCGCGCGACCGCCGGCCGGTCCTGGAGACCGCGTGGCGGACGTTGGTGCGGACCCAGTTCCATGACACGATTTCCGGATGTACGGCCGATTCGGTTGCGGCTGCCGCGGGCCATCGTCTGGACGTGGTCGCAGCATACGCCGCGGAGTTGACGCGCCGTCCGCTCATGGATCTGGTGGGTCATGACCCGGATCTGCAGCGCGAGCGGACTGACGGGCCCGAGCCGGCACTCGTGCTGTGGAACCCGGCTCCCCGTGCTCGCGCCGGCGTCACCGTCGCGGATGTCAGCGTCTTTCGCCGCGATGTGCTCGTCGGGCCGCCGGCGGACGGTCGCCTGCCGCGCCAGGGGGCGGGCTATCGGCCGTTCGCGCTCTATGACCGCGACGGACGGCCGCTCCCGGTGCAGGTGCTGGCGCAGCGGCGCACGCAGGAGCGCATCGACGCCACGCGGCACTACCCGGACCAGGACGAAGTCGATCAGGTCCGGATCGCGTTTCGCGCGCCGCCAGTGCCGGGCCTCGGTCTGGCGGCGTTGACGGCGGGCACGGCGGTGCCGCTCGCGCGCAGCGAAGACGTCCGGGTTCGCGGACGTTCGTTGGAGAATCGGTTCGTCGCCGTCGCGCTCGAGCCGAACGGTGCGCTGACCCTGCTCGATCGGCGGCGCAACGAGCGCTACGGCGAGCTCCTCCGCCTCGAGGATGCGGGCGACGCGGGGGACGCCTATACCTACTGTCCACCGGTCCGCGATCGTGTGAAGCCGAGCCGCGGTCCGATCGCCGTGCGGCGGCTCGCCGCGGGTCCGCTCGTCGCGGCGCTCGAAGCACGGTGGGAGGTGATCCGCGGCATCGACGCGCGTCTGGTGGTGCAACTGTTCGCCGACAGCCCGACCGTCCGCGCGTCGCTCGACATCGACAATCGCAACCGCTACCACCGGCTGCGCGCCCACCTTGCGACCGGCCTGACTGCCGTGCCGGCGATCGCGGGGGCCGCGTTCGGCACGGTCGAGCGGTCGGCGGTGCACGTCGATCCGGCGGCGTATCCGCGGGAGACTCCGGTGCGCACCGCGCCCGCGCATCGATTCGTGGCCGCGGCCCGCGGCGGACGTGGCCTCGCCGTGCTGGCGCCCGCGTTCTTCGAATACGAGTGGACCGCGAAAGGCGATTTGCTCGTGACGCTGCTCCGCGCGGTCGGTGAGCTGTCACGCGGTGATCTGCCCACGCCCCCCGCTCGAAATCACGCTCGAAGGCTCTGGGCTCGTGTTCTCCGCGCTCAAGCCGGCGCAAATCGGATCGCCGATGGTATTGCGCTGTTACAACACGACGGGCCGCAAGGCCGCGGGTGCGTGGCGGTTCGCGAACGGCGTGAAGACCGCGCATCGCGTCCGCGCCGACGAACGGGAGGCCGTCGCGCTCGTACTGGAGCAGCGCGGCAACGTGGTGCGCTTCGTCGCCGAACCGTATGAGATCGTCTCGATTCTGGTGACCTGATGCAGGAGCATTCGTTCTCGACGTCTCGATCTGCGCGCTACTTCACCCTGGGCTCGCCTGAGAGTGCCGCCGAGCTCTGGTTCGTCTGTCACGGCTATGGACAGCTCGCATCCCGCTTTCTCGAGCGCTTTCGTCCGATCGAGAGCGAACGCCGCTGCATCGTCGCGCCGGAAGGGCTGTCGCGCTTCTACCTGACCGAGCGTCCGGCCGAGCGACGCGTGGGCGCGAGCTGGATGACCCGCGAAGACCGGCTGCATGAAATCGACGACTACGTGCGCTATCTCGATGGCGTCTACCGCCACGTCGTGCCGAGTGGGGTGAAGGTCACGGCGCTCGGGTTTTCGCAAGGCACGGCGACCGCCTGCCGCTGGGTGGCGCTGGGGTCGTCGCGCATCGACCGGCTGATTGTCTGGGGTGGGGAAGTGCCGCCCGACCTCGACCTGCAACGTCTCCGCGTTCCCAGTCTGACGCTCGTGTACGGTGCCCACGACCAATTCTTCACGGGGAAAATCGTCGCGGCGTCGGAGGCCCGGCTCCGTGCGCACAACATTGCTTACGACCTGGTTTCGTTCGACGGAGGACACGAGATCAGCGAACCAGCGCTGCTACGGCTGGCCGGTACTCGGGTCTAGGGCGTCGCGCAGGGCATCACCCAGCAACGTGCATGCGATGACGACCAGCACCAGGGCTACGCCCGGCGCGGTCGCAACCCACGGCGCGTTCACCAGCGTGTCGCCGCCCGAGGCGATCATGTTGCCCCAGGAGGGTGTCGGCGCCTGGACGCCGAGACCCAGATACGACAATCCGCCTTCGAGGACGATCGCGTTGCCGATGCCGAGGGCCGCGGCGACGATGACCGGTGTGAGCGCGTTGGGCAGAATGTGGCGCACCAGGATGCGCAAACGGCGTGCGCCGACGGCGACCGCCCCTTCGACGAACGGTCGCGCGGCGAGCGACCGCACTTCGCCGTGCACCAGCCGGGCAATTCCCATCCAGCCCGTCAGCCCCAGCACGGTCACCACGAGTGCGGTACTCGGCTGCCAGAGCGCCGCAAGTAACAGCAGCAGCACGACGCGGGGCACCGCCAGCGCGAAGTCCGTAAGTCCCAGCAGCGCGACCGACACCGGCCCGCGCGCGTAGCCGGCCACCGCGCCAACCACGACGCCGACGACGAGCGATATCAGGACCGCCAGCACGCCCACGCCCATCGAGATGCGCGCGCCGTACACCAGACGCGTCCATACATCGCGACCGAAGCGGTCCGTGCCGAGCGGATGGAAGACGCCGTGCCCGTCGCTGGACAGCGGCGGAATGAACCGGGTCGCGACAATATCGTGTTGTCCCACCGGATCGCCGTTCGTCACGAGCGGAGCCGCGCCGGCGCACACGATGACGACGAGCAGGACCACAAATCCAAACGCCCCGCGCCGGTCCCGCAGCAGCCGCTTCACGGCGTCGCGCTCCGCACGCGTGGGTCGACCCATGCCGCGAGCACATCGGCGATCATGTTGCCGGCGACGACGAGCACGGCGCTGATCGCCGTCGCGGCCATCACCACGGGATAGTCGCGCGCTTTCACCGCCTCCACCAACACGCGACCGACGCCGGGCCACGCGAAGACCGCCTCGACAAAGACGGCGCCCGAAAACAACGCGGGCAGCGACAGACCCAGCATCGTGACCAGCGGCGTGAGCGCGTTCCGCAGCGCGTGATGGCCGATGACGCGCCGCGGTTTCAACCCCTTGGCTCGCGCCGTTGTGATGAACGGCTGGTGCAGTGTCTCGAGCATCGCACCCCGCGCGAAACGCGCGGCGCCGCCGATCCCGATCAGGGTCAGCGTCGCGAGCGGCAGGGCGAGATGCCGTGCGCGATCGATCAGCCAGCTCGCGCCCCGGAGGTAATCCGCATCGAGTCCCGCGGTCCCGAAGGCCGGCAGGAGGCGCGCCCAGTATGTGAGGACGAGGACGAGCATCAGTCCGAGCCAGTAACCCGGCATGGCGAAGAGGGCGACGGTCGAGACGGAGAGCAGCGTGTCGAGTCGCGAGCCGCTTCGCGCCGCCTGCACGGCGCCGATCGCGAGACCGATCAGGTAGCTGAGCGCCAGCGACAACGCCACGAGCCAGGCGGTCTGCCGCCACGCGGCGCCGAGCAATGCCCGCACCGGCCGGCCTTTGGCGATACTGCTTCCCCAATCGCCGCGCGCGAAACGACCCAACCAGCTTGCGAACTGCGCGGGCAGGGGACGGTCGAGCCCAAGGGCCGCCCGCTGCGCCGCCCGCTGCTCGGCCGTTGCCGCCGGGCCCAGCATTATGTCGATAGGATCGCCTGGTGCGAGATGCAACAGGAGAAACGTGAGCGTCACGACGCCGAGCACGACGGCAAGACCGGCGAGCAGACGGTGACCCAGCCTGGCGAGCATCGGCGGGAATCTCGCGCCGCCTCCGGCGCCCCGCTAGAATCCGTGCGTGTCGCGCGTGTGCATGCCGCTTCTGCTCGTGGTGGAAATGCTGCTGACGTGCGCGTGCGGCGACGAGGCGGTGCGCCGCGGCGCGACGGTCTTGTTCGCGTCCGGCGCCGATCTGCAAAGCATCAACCCGCTGCTCACCATCCACCCGCTCGCTCGCCAGGTTCAACGCTATGTGCTGCTCACGACGCTCGCCCGCTACGACTCGATGCTCGTGCCGCGGCCCTACCTCGCGCGGAGCTGGCGCTGGTCGGATGGCGGACGGGCGTTGACGTTCCGGTTACGCACGGACGTGCACTGGCACGATGGCCCGCCGACGACGGCGCGGGACGTCGTCTGGACTTTGGAGGCGGCGCGGGATCCGGCGACCGGCTATCCGCGATTCACGGAGCTGCAGGCGGTGACGTCCGTGGCGCCGCTGGATGACTCGACCGTCCAGCTGCGATTCACCGGCGCGGCGCCGGGCGCCGGGACCGACCTGCCCGACGTGCTCACCGATCTCGCGATTCTGCCCGCGCATCTGCTCGACAGCGTTCCCCACGCGCGGCTGCGGGACGCGTCGTGGAACGTCCATCCAGTCGGCAACGGACCCTTCCGGTTCGTCACGCACGAGCCGAACCGGCGGTGGGTGTTCGCTCGCAGCGACGAGTTCCCCGCCGACATGGGTGGGCCACCGCACGTCGACCGGCTCATCGTCGTCGTCGTCGACGAGCCGATGGTCAAACTCTCCGCGCTCGTGTCCGGCGAGCTCGACTTCGCCGGGATCAGTCCGCAACACGTGGCGTTTGCGCGGCGCCACCACACGTTGGCGATTCGCGAGTATCCGTTGATCTATCCCTACGGTCTCGTCTTCAACACGCGCCGCCCCCCCTTCAACGACCTCCGCGCGCGCCGCGCGGCCGCGCTGGCGATCGACCGGCAAGAAATCGTCGACGGGTACCTGTTCGGGTTTGCCGCAGTCGCCGATGGACCGGTGCCGCCCGGCGTCCCCAGCTACCACGCGGAGCCATCCGTGCCGGTGGCGCCCGATTCGGCGCGTCGTCTCGTGGGTGCGCTGGGCGGCCAATCGCCGCCCAGCTTCGAGCTGCTCACCGTCGGCAGCGGAGAAGGGGCGCTCGAGCAGATGCTCCAGGCGCGGCTCACCGCGGTCGGATTCCGCGTGACGATTCGGCAGCTCGAGCTGTCTACGTTCCTGAACCGCGTGTACGGCGAGCGCCACGATTTCACCGCCGCCGTCATGGGCATTCCCGGAGATCCCGGGCTCGGCTATCTCCAGCCGCTCGGGAATCTCACTGGCATTGCGATTCCGCGAGATCCGATCGCCGCGCAGCGCGTCTTCGCGGCAGAGCTGCCCGTCGTGTGGCTGTACCACGCGCGCGGCGTGCAGGCGATGAATAGCCGCGTGCGCGGCGTCCGCATGGACATGCGCGGCGAGCTGCCCACGGTGGCGGCGTGGCACGTGCAACCATGAGACGCCGAGATCTGCCGACCGCGTTTCACGCGACCGCACCGCTGCGGCTCGACTTCGCCGGCGGATGGACCGACGTATCGCCGTTCTCGGCGCGCGAGGGCGGCGTGGTGGTGAACGGCGCCATCGGACTCTGCACCCATGTCGAGCTGCAGCTCGGCGGGGCACTGCTGCGGCTGGTCTCTGAGGAACTGGGTGAGACACTCGAATGCGCGAATTCCGGCGGGCTCCTCCCCCACGGCAAGTTGCCGCTGCTCACGGCGGCCCTGCGCAGGTTTCCCGTGCTCGGCGGCTTCACACTGACGACGCGCTGCGACGCGCCGTCGGGCTCGGGACTCGGCAGCTCGGGCGCGCTCGGCGTCGCGCTCGTCGGTGCGCTCACGCGCGCGCGCCAGGAGACGCTCGCGCCGCCAGACGTGGCCGACCAGGCGTGGCAGGTGGAGACGATCGAGGCACAACTCCCCGGCGGGAAGCAGGACCAGTACGCCGCGGCGCTGGGCGGATTTCATCGCCTCAGTTTTCGGGATCCCGACGTCGGCGTCGAGCCGGTGACCCTCGAGCCCACCTTCGCCGCGGCGCTCGAGCGCCAGACGCTGATTTGCTACACGAACAAATCCCGAGTCTCCGGTGATACGATCGCGCGCGTCATGGGCGCCTACGAGCGCGGCGACCGCGAGGTCACCGGGGCGCTGCGCGGTTTGAAAGACACCGGCAACGCGATGGCCGAGGCCCTGCGCGCGGCCGACCTCGCCCGGGTGGGCTCCCTGTTGAGCGAAAACTGGAAGCACCAGCAGGCACTCGATCCCGGTATGCGCACGCCAGAGATGGCGCAGCTCGAACACGCCGCGGCCCAGGCTGGCGCGCTCGGCGGCAAGGCGGCGGGGGCGGGGGCCGGCGGCTGCATGTTCTTCGTGATGCGCGGCCCGGCGCGCGACGCGGCCGCCGCGGTCACACGCGCGTCGAACGGCGCGCGCGTGCTCCCACTCGCCTGGGCGCCGGAAGGAGTGCGCACCTGGTAACGGCGGAGGCGCTCGTCGGGCGCGCGCACGAGATCCGAGGCTCGGCGGATCTTCAGGCGCTCCTCACCCGGCTGCGCGAGGGCGCGCGGCCGCTGCTCGACCGCATGCCGATCGTGCCCGACCAGAAGGCGCTGTTGACGACGGACGGCGGCTTCTGTCCCGAGGACGGCGCGGCGCTGACGTTCGATCCCTGGAGTCCGACCGAGCACCGCTGTCCGTACTGCGGCAAGACGTGGAGCGGCGAACGGCACCACTGGAACTGGGCGCGCTACCAGCACCTCTGGCTCGCCGAGCGGGCGGTCCACCTCGCGACGCTGGCGAGCGTCGGCGACGACGGCGACCGTCGGGCGGCGGCGCGGGCACGCGACATCCTCAACGCCTACGCGGAGCGCTACTGGCGGTACCCGAACCGCGACAACGTGCTGGGGCCAAGCCGCCTCTTTTTCTCGACCTACCTCGAGTCGCTCTGGACCTGCAACTATGTCGCCGCCGCCGCGCTGCTGCGCGCGGCCGATCAACTCGACGACGCCACCGCCCGCGGCGTGAATCAGGTCGTCGAGGAAGCTGCGACGCTCATCGGCGACTACGACGAGGGATTCTCAAACCGGCAAACGTGGAACAACGCGGCGCTCGCGGCCGTCGCCGTCTGGTTCGAGGACGAAGAGCTGGCCCAACGCGTCATCGAGGGCGACACCGGCCTCATCGCGCATCTGGTGCGCGGCTACGGGCGTGACGGGATGTGGTACGAAGGCGAGAACTACCACCTCTTCGCGCTGCGCGGCCTGCTCACGGGAGCGGGGTGGGCGCGGCTCGCCGGAGTCGACTTCTGCGAGGATCAACGTCTTGCGAATCGGCTGCACGCGGCGCTGCGCGCGCCGGCCCTGACGGCGCTTCCCGATTACACGTACCCGGCCCGAAAGGATTCACGCTTCGGCGTCTCGCTGGCGCACCCCTCGTATCTCGAGCTCTGGGAGATCGGACTCGCGAGACTCGGGATGCGAGATGCGGGAAGCGAGATGCGGGATGTCGCGGCCTGGCTTCGTGCCTTGTATTCAACGGCGCCCGCTCCGCGCGAATTGTCGGAATCGTACCTGCACGATGCTCCTATCGATCGCATCCCGCATCCCGCTTCTCGCATCTCGCTCTCCTGGTGGTCATTGCTCGAAATGCTGCCGGAGCTGCCGCCCGCCGCGGAGACGTGGAATCCCCAGAGCGTGCTGCTGGAAAGTCAGGGGCTTGCGGTACTGCGGAGCACGGGCCGGTACGTGAGCCTCGACGGTGGTCCGTATGGCGGGGGGCACGGTCATCCCGACCGGCTGCAGTTGACGCTGCACGCCGACGGTGTGTACTGGCTGCCCGATCCCGGCACGGGACCGTACGTCACGCAGGACCTGTTCTGGTATCGCTCAACGCTCGCGCATAACGCGCCGCGCCTGGACGGTGAATCTCAGCCGCCCGGCCATGCCGGCATCGAGTGTTTCGACGACCGCTCGGAGTGGGCCTGGGTGCGGGGACGGTTCGACGGTCTCACCCGCACGATCGCCGCGGGCCCGGCCTACATCGTCGACGTCCTGATGTTTTCAGGCGAGGACGAAAGACTGCTCGAGCTCCCGTGGCATCTCGCGGGCCGCGGAGTCGTGGAGACCCAGGGCCGTTGGGTTGACGACGAGCTGCCCGACGAGTTCGTGACGCGGGTGCAGCGCTTTGTGCCGGACCAGCCGGGCGCGATTGTCCTCGCCCACGTGCACCAGCGCGCGCGGCTCACGGCGCATCTGGTGTTCGACGGTCAGCTCCTCCTGATGGAAGGCCCGGGGCTGCCCGGGGAACGCGAGCGGGCAAGGTTCTACGTCGTCCGCGCGCGCGGCCGCAATGCGCGGCTGATCACTATTCTCGAGCCGCAGGTGGATCAGCCCGTCGTTCGGGCGATCCGCGTGCATGGCGATGCGCTCGAGATCGAGACCACGACGGGAATCGACCGGCACCGTTTCGGCACGACGGAATGGATCGTCGAAGGTGAGGGACAACCCGCCCTCGCGCTCCGGGGTCAGCGTGAGGCAACGCCTCCGTTCGTGCCGTTGCTCGAGATCGACCAACCGACTCCCGTCACCGTTCCGGCATTTGGAGTCGGACGCTCCCCGCCGCTCGACGGGACGCTCGACGGATTCGACCTGTCCCAGCCGCTCGAGTTGGGGCTCGAGGATCAGTATCGCCGCAGTGAAGATGCCTACCCTGGTCCCGAGGAGCTGTCGGCCGTGGCCTACGCCGCCTGGGATGAATCGGCGTTGTACGTCGCGGTAGCGGTCACGAAGCCACGCGCGACGGGAATCTCGCCGCCGTGCGCGGCGCGTGGCGTCGCACGGAGCGGGGATACTGCGTGACCGTCGCGATGCCGTGGCCCGCGGGCGTGTATCCCCACGCCGGCAGCCGGGTGAAATTCGATCTCATCATCAATGAGATGCTGCCCGGGCGCGTGCGGCGCGTGGGCCAGCTGGTGTGGAGCGGCGGCGGCGGATGGGTGTGGCTGCGCGGCGACCGTCAGGATCCGGCGCGCTTCGGCATGCTGGAGCTCGTGGGATGATCGTCGTGGTTCTGCATGAGCCTCAAGATTTGGTGAACATTGCGCACGTCGTGCGCGGCATGAAGAACTTCGGGGTGCGCGATCTGCGGCTCGTGAATCCGCGCGAGTACGAGGCCTACCGCGTCGAGGGCATCGCGCACCAGACCCAGGATGTGCTGGCGCGCGTGCGCACGTTCACCACGCTCGAGGAGGCTCTTGCCGATTGTGTGCACATTGTCGGCTTCACCGCGCGCGGGCGAACCGCCAAGCGCAACGTCCAGCGTCCCAGGGACGCTGCGGCCGAGGTCGTGGGGCTGGCGGAGAGCGGGCGGGGGCCGGCGGCGGTGTTGTTCGGCCGCGAGGACAAGGGGCTTTCCAACGATGCACTCGATCGCTGCCATCGGGTTGTCACGATCCCCAGCGATCCCGCCTACGCCTCGCTCAACCTCGGGCATGCCGTCATCATCATGCTGTACGAGTTGGCGCTGGCGCGGGGTGCCGAGGAGCGTCCCTTCAAGACGCCGCGCCGGACGTCCGAGCCGGCGACCGCCGGCGAGCTGGAGCGGTTGTTCGTAGACGTGGCCCGCGCCCTGCACGCGATCGAGTTCTTCAAGACGCGCAACGCGGACGGTGTCATGCGCACCATGCGGGAGATCGCGCATCGGGCGCCCCTGGATGCGCGCGAGGTCAAGCTGCTGCGTGCGATGGCCATCGAGGTGACCAAATACGGTGAACGACTGGCGCGTTCCGGGCTTCACGTCGACCGGTAGCAAGCGCCCCGACGCGCTCTTCGGGTCAATCGCGCGGCGACCGCCGGGATCGCCGCCGGAGTCGTCGGTCCGCTGCCGCCGGTGGCCGAAGCAACGCTCGCCGAGGCACTCGCCAAGAGCATCCCGTGGCTCGAGCGCGTGCGGTTTCTCAAGACGGGCGCCGAGGCCGTTGCGGCGGCGGTGCGGCTGGCGCGCGTCGCGACCGGGCGCGACGCGGTGTTGGGGTGCGGCTATCATGGCTGGCTCGACTGGTGTCAGGGAGCGACGGAGGGGGTGCCAGCGGCGGTACGCGGCCTGTTCGCGGAGCTGCCGTTCAACGACGTAGCGGGAGGCCGCGATCTGATTCGCGCGCGCGGTCCCCAGCTGGCGGCGGTGGTCGTCGAGCCGGTGATCGTCGCGGAGCCCACACGCGAGTGGCTGCAGATGCTGCGGACGGAGACCGCGCGGGCCGGCGCCATCCTGATCTTCGATGAAATCAAGACGGCGTTCCGCTTGAGCATTGGCGGCGCCGTCGCGCGCTATCAGGTGCAGCCCGCGCCGGATCTCGTGGTGGTGGGGAAGGCGCTCGCG
Source organism: Gemmatimonadota bacterium (assembly GCA_003221825.1). Lineage (GTDB taxonomy): Bacteria > Gemmatimonadota > Gemmatimonadetes > Gemmatimonadales > GWC2-71-9 > 20CM-2-65-7. Next base: position 3,022 of record QHUE01000216.1, on the reverse strand, counting down.
AATGGATTTCCGCTCGCGGCCGTGGGCGGGCGGGCGGATCTGATGGAAACCGCCAGCCGCACCTGGATCTCCTCGACGCTGGCGACGGAAGGCGTGGCGCTCGCGGCCGCCCAGGCGACGCTCGAGGTGTTCGAGCGCGACCACGTCTGCGATCACCTGCATCGCGTCGGGACCCGGTTGCTGCACGGCCTGCACGAGTTGCAGCGCGCGCATCCGCGCGTCGTCACGGGCGTCGGCGGCATCGCGGAGATGTGTTTTCTGCATTACGCAACCGAAGAGCTGTCGCGCAGCGTGGCGTCGCGCGCCGCCCAGCGCGGGCTCTTGTTCAAGCGCACCGCCTACAACTTCGTCTCCCTGGCGCACGACGAGGGCACGGTGGATCGTGCCCTCGCGATGCTCCATGAGACCTTGGGCGAGATCTAGAAGAGCGTATACGTGCTCACGAGCAGAAAGATCACGATCGACGCGATAATCACGACGGCCGTGTATCCCATCGAGCGATCCTGCGGGACCTTCATGAGCGTCGGCAGCCCCACGTAGAGCAGAAAGAGGCCGTACAACGAAACGAAGATCGTGAGGATGAGGAACCGCCCGTGAATATTGAAGGCGCCCGCCAGCCATACCGGCGTGCTGGAATACGCGGCGACCTTCAACGCCTGGACGTCGTTCTTCTGGCCTCCGAATCCCGGCGCCAGCAAACTGATGACCTGCGTCAAGACGAACACACTCAACAGCGTCAGCGCGAGCGCGATGACGAACCACGTAATCGCGCCGCTGAGGGTCACGGATTCGGGCAACGTCGTGCCGGCGATCCGCCTTCCGAACACGAACCGCCCGACGGCGCCCGCTAGCGGCCCGATGGCAGCGAGCGGCAAGACATACCGGCCCCAGATCGCGCCGGGCTTGGTGAATTCCGAGTCGACTTCCTTGAACGTTGCCCGGGGCTCGAACAGCACCGCCCGCGCACGGCTGACCATCGTCTCCATGAGGTCTCCCCCCCAAGGTCGACCCCCAAGATAAAAGGGGCGTAGATTGTGGCAATGCTGGTCGACGTCCACGCTCACTTTTACTATGCGCGTACGCCTCGCGCCGACTGGCGCGAGCGGAACGAGAGTCGTCTGACCGCGGGCGACAAGATCGGCATCACAGCGCACGTCGCCTCGATCCTCGGCACGTTCGGGCTGACGTCGCCCACCTATTTCCCCTCGCCCCGCGACGTCACAGCCGGCAACGACGCACTGCTCGCCCTGCAGCGCGCGCATGCGGACCGCATCCGCGGCTACGTGTGTGTGAATCCGAACTATACTGACCACGCGCGCGCCGAGATCGTCCGCTGTCTGGACGCGGGGATGATCGGCATCAAGCTGGCGGCGAGCCGCCGAGCGGATGATCCGCTGATCGATCCGATTGCGGGCCTGGCGCGCGAACGGCGCGTGCCGGTGCTGCAGCACATCTGGCAGCACCGGCGCCGCGACTGGCCGGGCCAGGAGGCCTCCGACGCGACCGAGCTGTGTACGCTCGCGCGCCGCCATCCGGAGGTCGTGTTCATCCTGGCCCACATCGGCGGCGGCGGAGACTGGCTGCATTCGCTGCACGCCGTCGCGGACGTGCCGAATGTGTACGTCGATCTCTCGGGCAGCGGCGTCGATGGCGGCATGCTCGAGGCGTGTATCGCCAGTGCCGGCGTCAACCGGCTGCTCTGGGGCAGTGACATCACGATGGACAGCGGCTGGGCCAAGCTCCGCTATCTCGAGACGCTGCTCTCCACCGATGAAATCGCGCTGGTGCGGTGGAAGAACGCGGCGCGCATCTTCCCGCCGGGCGCATTCCCCTCGGACTGATGCGGATCGACTGCAACGCGTTCCTCGGCGCGTACCCGTGGCGCAAAGTCCCGGGGACCTCGCCCGATACGCTCCTGCAGGCGCTGGAGCGTACCAAGATTGACGTCGCGTGGGTGACGCACCTCCCCAGTCTCTTCTGGCGCGACCCGACCGAAGGCAATGCGTGGCTGTATGAGACCGCCCGCAAGCAAAAGCGCTTCAGGCCGGTGCCGACGGTCCACCCCGGCCTGGCGCAATGGGAGCACGCGCTCTCCGACGCCGCCAACGCCGGCGCACCGGCGGTTCGCTGTGATCCTCTGTACCTCGGTCTCGAGCCCGCCGGCGGCGCGATGCGCGTGCTCGCCGCGGCCTGTGGGGCCGCGCGCATCCCGCTCCTGCTCGCCGTGCGGCTCGAGGACGGCCGGCAACGCCACCCCAACGATCAGGTCGCCGAGCTGCCGGCGGCCGCCGTGCGCGCGCTGATCCGCAGCGACGCGGACGTGCGGCTCCTCGTGACGCACGCCGACCGGGCTTTCGTCGAGGAGGTCCATTTCGGCTCGACGCCCGAGGAGGCGCGCCGCATCTGGTGGGACATCAGCTGGATCTGGGGCCCGCCGGAGGATCATCTCGCCACGCTGCTCGACACCATCGGCAGCGAACGATTCGTATTCGGCACGGGGCAGCCGCTGCGTCTGCCGGAGACGAGCGTCGCGAAGCTCGATCTGCTCGAGATCGAGCGCGAATCGCGTGAGGCGATCGAGTCGAAGAATCTTCAGGGACTTCTCGCCTGAAGGAACGTCTCGAGTGGGGCCTCGTTCCCGCCGTGCCGGTCCCGTTTCGAGGCTCGACGATCGACGTCGCCGCTCAGCGTGCCTACGCGAGCTGGATGGCGCGGCAGCCCGTCGCCGGAGTCGCGGTGTGGGCGCACACCGGTCGTGGACCCCATCTTTCGGACGAGCAACGCTGCGTCGTGCTGGACGAGTGGCGCGCCGCACTTCCCGGCAAAGTCATCGTTGCCGGCGCCAACGGACCGACCATGGCGCGCGCGGCCAAACGGGGCGGCGCCGACGCGCTGCTCGCGTTCCCCGTGCGCGACAACGCCGTCGGGTATCACGACGAGTTGTCGCGGGAGCTGCCCGTCATCGCCTTCTATCTGTACGAAGCGGCCGGCGGCGTCAGCTACGATGAGCGGGCGCTGCACG
>QHUE01000341.1 GCA_003221825.1 Gemmatimonadota bacterium | reverse complement strand
TCGCGCTCAGCGTCACGGTCGCCCCGCTCACCGGGTTCCCGTTCGCGTCCCGCGCCGTAACCGTGATCGTCGAGGTGCCACTCCCCGCCGTGATCGAAGTCGGCGACGCCGTCACCGTCGATTGTGAGGCCGACACCCCGCCCGCCGTTACGGTCACGGCCGCCGTCTGCGTGATCGCCACCCCGCCCGCCGTAGCCGAGACGGTCTTCGTGCCAGCCACCGTCGAACTGAGCATCCCGGTGGCGACCCCGCTAGCGTTGGTGGGTCCCGCGGGCTGCGTGAGCGTATTGCCCGAGCCGGTCGCGCTGAGCACCACGTTGACTCCGCTGACCGGGTTCCCGCTCGCATCGCGCGCAGTGACCGTGATCGTCGACGTGCCGCTCCCCGCCGTGATCGTCGTCGGGGAGGCCACAACGCCCGATTGCGCGGCATCGACCGTCGGCGGCGGCGGTGGAGGAGGCGGCGGGGGAGGAGCCGCCCCCGGGTTGAGCGCGAGCACGCTGGCCAGCCACGTGCACGGCGTGGTGGTCGTGCAGGTCGGGTCGTTCTGGAAGAACCAGCGCCACTGCGGATTGACCGACCCCCCACTCGCCTGCACGGCGCTGTCGGCCTCGGTCTGCATGCTGAACGAGTCCGGCGGCGCGACCCCCATCGTGAGCAGGTTCCCGAAGCCTTGGGGCGGGAAGCGGCTGGCCTGCGCGCGCGACGCCGTCACCGCATAGGCGAGCGCGCCCGCATTGACCGGCATCGCCCCGGGACCGACGAGCGCTTCCGCCGAAGCGGCGCCGAAGCCCGACCGGGACATCGATGTGTCCACCGCCTGGGCGAAATCCCCAGCAACGCCGCTCCACGCGGCCATCATGATCCCACCGAACGCGACCCTGGACAGGTTCGCCCGCACCGCCAGCACATCGACATTGGGCGCGGTCGGGTAGGGATAGCCTTGCACGTTCGTGGCGACATACGTGGCCATCGAGATGTTGTCGCTGCTGACATACTCGACCAGGTGGTACCGGTTGCCGACCGGCGGAAAGTCAGGCCGGGCGAGGTGGTCGGTCACCGAGTCGACGATGTTGGCCCCCGAGCCGACCCAGAAGACGGTCACGACGATCGCGTCGCCGGGGCGCGGGCTCCGGGGGTTGAATCCCTTGATGAAGAAATTGTTGTGCTGGCCGAGCGCGCTGCTCATCGTGTCCCACACGATGCCGCCCGCAGGGGGCGGAGGTGGAGGCGGGGGCGCGGTGATTGTGAAGGACGCGCTGGTGGCACCGGTCAGCCCCGTCGCGGTAGCTGTAAGCGTGTACCCGCTCCCGGCCCGGTCGATGCTCAGATTCGAGAAGCTGGCGACGCCGTTCACCGCCGCGACACTCCTCGTGCCCGACAGCGTCCCGCCGCTCGGGTTCGTGCCGAGGGCGACGGTGATGGTGCCGCTGAAGGTCGCGTCCGTGTTGCCCGCGCCGTCCCGCGCGGCAACCTGTACAGGCGGCGAAATCGTGCTGCCGGCGGTGGCGTTGCTGGGCTGGACCGTGAACGCGAGCTGCGTCGCCGCGGCCTGCGGCTGAACCTGACCCGCCTGGTTGAGGGCGAGGACCGTAGCGAGCCAGGTGCGGGGCGAGCCCGGTGAGTTGAAGAACCACGTCCAGCGCGGGTCGACTGAGCCCGCGGTGGCCTGGGCGGCGTACTCCCCATCGGCCTTCATTGACGCGTCGCCCATCGTGGTGACGTTGGTAAAGCCCGCCGGCCCCGCGAGGCCCACCACACCGTTCGACATCGTCACAGCATACGCGAGTCCGCCGGCACGGACCGGAATCGCTCCGGGGCCGGCGACCGTCGTCGTCGTGTCGGAGCCCGAGGCCGATCGCGACGTGTCCACCGCCTCGGCGAACGTCGCGGCGACGCCGCTCCAGGCCGAGATCATGGCTCCACCGTCCACCACCGACGACGAGAGCGTGGCTCGCACGAGCAGACGCGTGTTGAAGTCGGGGTTCGGGTCAGGGAAGTTCTGCACGTTCGTTGCGACATACGTCGCCATCGAGATGCACCGTTCGGCGCCGTGCCGCTGCTCGTCGCGACGTCGAACGCCGGCGCACCGATGGCGGGGCGCTGGGGGCTGGGGCTAACGATGTCACTGCACGCCGCCGCGAGGAGGCTGGCCGCAACGATCCTGGGAAGACCCGCTCGCGGCGGCGTCATCGCGCTGGACTAGTCGGCTCTAATCCGTGCGTTCACAGCAGGAACACCGTGACCTTCTTCGTATCCGACCCCGAAGCGCCAGCGGCGTCCGTCACCGTCACGGTGACCGTGAAGGTAGTTGGCAGAAGAACGACATACGTGTGGCTCACGGTGAACGAGCCCTGACTCGTCCTGCTGCCCGTGCTCGTTGAACCGTCGCCCCAGTTAATCGTGTACGACCACGGCCCATTGTTGTTCGCGTCAGTGAAGCTGACGCTGGTCGAGTAACCCAGGCCGGTCACCGCGGTCTCGTCCGGTCCGGCGTTCACCACCGGCGGGCTGTTCGGCAGGGTGACGGTCACGCTCTGCGACGTGGTGCTCGTCGCTCCCTGGTCGTCGGTCACGGTGAGCTGGACAGTGTAGGTGCCCTCGCTCGTGTAGATGTGCGACGGATTCGGCGCCGTCGACGTCCCGCCGTCCCCGAAGGACCAGGCGTAGGCAGTGATCGAGCCGTCGGGGTCGCTGCTCGTGCTGGTAAACGTGCACGCGAGCACGCTGCAGCTCGCTGTGAACGCCGCGGTAGGCGGCTGGTTCGGCGGCGGCGGCGGCGGCGGCGGCGGCGGCGGCGGTGGCGGCGGCGGCGGTGGTGGTGGTGGCGGCGGAGGCGGCGGCGGCGCGGCGCTTCCCGAATTCAGGGCGAGCACGCTCGCGAGCCAGGTACAGGGCGTGACGGTCGTGCAAGTCGGGTCGTTCTGGAAGAACCAGCGCCACTGCGGATCGACCGACCCAGCATTGGCCTGTACGGCGCTGTCGGCCTCCGTCGTCATCCGAAACGTGCCCGCCCCCATGGAGAGCATGTTCCCGAAGCCCTGGGGCGGGAAGCGGCCGGCCTGCGCGCGCGACATCGTCACCGCATAGGCGAGCGCGCCAGCATTGAC
>QHUE01000215.1 GCA_003221825.1 Gemmatimonadota bacterium | reverse complement strand
CAGCGTTTGAACAAGCGCGCTACAGTTGCAGAGCTGGCCCATTTAACCTGGAAGCCCGGTTGCCCGGATTCGCTGCGAATCAACTAGCGTGTTCGATGCTCTGCGTCGCGGCCGCCTGCGCGATAGGGTGCGGTGATCGCAGCTCCGCGACAAAGCGGGAGCGGGAGGCCGCCCCAGTCGCGCCACCTCCCGCTTCGTCGAACCAACCGGCAGTCCCCGCCAGCGCACAGTCCGGTCCGCAGCGTCCGAACGATCCGTCCCTGCTGCGCGACGAGGAAGGACTTATTGGGGTCCAGAACTCGTCGGGTCGTTCCGGGGCATTCTATGTTCCGGGCGGATCCGGCATCAACGGGCTGCCGCTCCTTGTGATTCTGCACGGAACCGGACAGTCTGGCAGCGACATGATCGCCACCTTCCGCGATCTAGCGAAAGCTCGGCGGTTCGCGATCGTGGCTCCAGACTCACGGGACCACTCGGGTCAGCTCACCTGGGAGGTCGGTGATAAACCGGGCCGAGGAGGGACTTCCCCAGCGGATGGGTGTGGAGATCAGCACGACATCCGCCCAGTGCACCAATCCCTCGTACACGGCGGTGAGCTGATCGTCGGGATCGCGCTCGGTGATCGCGCAGGGCCACGTGCAGGCATGTGACGCCTTGGAGTAATTGCCCTCGCACGTCCGGAAGCGCAGCGACCGCAGGTTGATCAGTTGAGTGTCGGCGTGCAGCTCGCCGGCGCGCGCCATGGCCTGGTCGAGCAGCGCGTACACCGGTACCTGTTCTTCATCGTACCCCTTGGGTCCCTTCCCGGTGACGATGCTGTATTCCCACCCATGCCACGGGCAGGTGACGAATTCACCGTTCACCCGTCCCTCGGACAGCGGCCCGCCTTTGTGATTACAGATGTCGGAGATGGCGGTGAGCCGCCCATCATGCAGGAATACCGCGATCCGGTGACGCTCGACATTCAGGAAAAAGGGGGCGCGGGCGCGCAAGGTTGTCGCGTCTCCGATGCGGTGCCAGCTGGCCATAACGGCGCTCCTCTAATGGGCAGCGTAGATTCTAGCCCGAATGTCGCGATCACGCCTGCACATTGTGATGGGCGCCCTGGTGCTCGCGTGCGGACTTGCGCGCATCGGCCGGACCCAGAATTTCACCCCCCGCACACTCTCTCCCTTCGCAGCTCAGAAGGCGCGGACCCTGTTGCGCGAGCGGTTGCCTTGTCTCGGTTGCCACCAGCTCGACGGCGAAGGCGGCCGGTTGGGTCCGGATCTCGCCGCCTCCTCTCCCGCACCCGCCGCGTTTGTCTACGCGATGATCCGCGACCCGCAGCGGATGCGGCCCGGAAGCGCGATGCCGAAGACTCCCATGTCGCCCGAAACGCTCGAGCTTGTCGCGAATTATCTCGTCGCGCGCCGCGGGAGTCCTGCCGGCGACGTAGAGATCCCGCGAGTCCGGGACTCGGTGCCGCGGGATGGGCATATGCTCTACCTCACCTTCTGCGCGGGCTGCCACGGCAGCGCGGGACGAGGTGACGGCCCCAACGCGAAATTCCTCCCCGTCCGGCCCGCCGTGCACACGGACGCACGCACGATGTCGCAGCGCTCGGACGACATGCTCTTCGACGCAATCGCCGCAGGTGGCTACGTGCTCGGCCGCTCGAACCGGATGCCCGGCTTCGGCGCCACCCTCACGAGTGCCGAAATCCGAGGTCTCGTGCGCTACATCCGGGAGCTATGTCGCTGCGCAGGCCTCGCGTGGGCGCGATAAGGGACGCGGCGGTTTTCGCGCTCGCGCTCGTCGGATGCGAGCGCGAACGCGTGCCGTTCCCCCCGTCCCAGCGCGCGCCGCGCACCGCCGAACCTCGCGCCGCTGATTTCCTCGGCGTGGAGGCGTGCGCAACGTGTCACGCCGCGCAGTATGCCGCGTGGCGACGCTCGACTCACGGCCGCGCGGGTGGCAAACCCGCGCCCGGTTTGGTGATCGCGCCGTTCAACGGCGCCCCGATCCGGTTTGCCGATGCAGTGGTCACCGCCACGGCGACAGGCGCAGAATACCGGTTCACCGTCCTCCGCGCGGGGAGTCCCCCCGTCGCGCTGCGGATCGACGGCGTCATCGGCGGTGGGCACATGATGGGCGGCGGCACGCAAGGGTTCGTGTCCCGTTTCGGCGACGGCACGGTGCGCTTTCTGCCCTTTGAGTTTGTGCGGCGCGAAGGGGGGGGCGTGTGGTTCTGCAATACCAACTCGCGGAGCAAACGAGGCTGGATTCCGATCACGCCCCAGGTTCGCCTCGCAGAATGCGGCGACTGGCCGCCCACGCGCGTCCTCGGCGACGTGACACGCTACGCGAACTGCCAGGCGTGCCACGGCAGCCAGATCGTGGCGGCGTTCGACACCACCCAACGGCGCTACGCCACGCGATTCACCGCCTTGAGCATCAACTGCGAGTCGTGCCACGGCCCCGGGCGCCGGCATGTCGAGTTCGCGCGCTCGGGCGAGCTTGGTCGCTCCGCCGACATCGGCATGCGCTCGCTCGCCGCACTCGACAAGGACGCGTCGCTCGAGGTCTGCTTTCGCTGTCACGCGCTCAAAGACGTGCTCCAGCCCGGCTATCTGCCGGGCCGGCCATTGGCCGAGTACTACTCGCTCGGCCTGCCGCAGCTCGGCGAACACCCTCTCTTCCCTGACGGGCGCGTCCGCACCTTTGCGTATCAGGAGACACAGCGCTTTAGCGATTGCTATCGCAACGGGTCAATGAGGTGCGTGGATTGTCACGACCCGCACTCGCAAGCCTACCGCGATGTGAACGGTATGCCATTGCGGGATCGCTTCAGCGACGGGCAGTGCACCTCCTGTCATCCGAGCAAGGCCGAGCATTCGGAGACGCACACGCATCACCCTGCCGGCTCGGCCGGCAGTCGCTGCGTCGCGTGTCACATGCCGTACCTGCAGGAGCCGGAAGTAGGCCATGCGATCCGGTACGCGCGCTCCGACCACACGATTCCGATTCCGCGTCCCGCGGCCGATGAGGCGGAAGGCGTGACCAGCGCCTGTCGCCAATGTCATGAAGCCCAGACTCCGGAACAGCTCGAGGTGCAGGTGCACGAATGGTACGGCAGCCTGAAGCCGGCGGCGCCGCCCGGCTTCGCTGTCACCGACTTCTTCGAGGACAGTCTCGCGCCGGACATGCCCTCGCTGCCCGCTGACGTGGTGCAGCGGCTCGAGCGCCTGGCGCAGAGCGAAGACCTGGACGAGCGCGCGCTCGCCCTCGCGAGCTTGCATCTGGCCCGGGGCGAAGACACGAGGGTCCGCCGCTTTCTCGCGAGTGAGCTCGGACGCCTCGACTCCCTCGACGACCCGATCCGCAGACGGTGGAGCATAGCGCTCGGCTTTGTCGCCGATCGGTACCGGCAGCAAGGCGATCCCGCGCGAGCGATCGTGACCTATCGAAAGGCGCTCGAGATCAGGCCGAACGAGCCGGGCGTGTTACTGAATCTCGGGCTCGCGCTCGCCGAGGCGGGCGATTTCGCCAACGCGATCGAGACCTACCGGCGCAGTCTGGCCGCGGACCCGGCCCAGCCGCTGGCGCATGTGAACTGGGGGATCGCACTCGAGTCGCTGGGCGACACGGCCGGCGGCGTTGCCGAGTTCCGGCGGGCCCTTGCGGCCGATCCGAGCGAGGCGCTCGCGTACTTCAACATCGGCGTCGTGGGGCTCGCGCGAGGGAATGGTCGCGAGGCGATGGAGCCGCTCGCGCGAGCGGCGGCGCTGGATCCCGGCCTCGCGCCCGCACATTTCGCCCTGGCGCAGGGCTACCTGCTCGCGGGGGACGCGCGCGCCGCGACGCGCGAGCTCAAGCTGGGGCTCGATTTCGATCCTGGCAACGCGGCGGCGCGACGACTGCTCGAGCAGATCGTGCGGGCGACAGGAGGACATTGAGTGCGACGCTTCGTCATCATCTTCTTCACCGTTTTGATCGACTTGATCGGCTTTGGCATCATCCTGCCGATCCTGCCGTTCTATGCGCAGCGCTTCGGCGCCGCCGGGCTAGGGTACGGGGGCGTCATCGGCGTCTTCTCGCTGATGCAGTTCGTGGCGACGGCGCTGCTCGGCAAACTCTCGGACAGGATCGGCCGCCGACCCGTCTTGCTGACGACGATGCTCGTGAACGCGGTGGGCTACACGCTGTTTGCGTTCGCGGGCTCGTACTGGGTGCTGTTTCTCTCGCGCGTGGTGTCGGGGTTTGCGGGCGGCAACATCTCGGCGGCACAGGCGTACATGGCCGACATCACCACGCCTGCCGAGCGCTCGCGCGGCATGGGAATGGTGGGCGCCGCGTTCGGCATCGGGTTCAGCCTTGGGCCGGCGATCGGCGGGTTCGCGCACCACTGGGGTGGCGACGCCGCTCCCGGACTCGTGGCGGTAGGGCTCTCGCTCGCGAACTTCGTGTCTGCCTACTTCATCCTTCCCGAATCATTGAAGCACGAACTCCGCGTGAAGCGGCCGATTCTGGACATGGCCCACATCGGCGACGCCCTCGCCCGCCCGCGGTTGAGGCCATTGATGGCCGTATGGGCACTCGTCCCGCTCGCGTTCGCGGGCTACACCGTCGCGCTGCCGCTGCGCGCCGCCGCGGCGCTCGGCTGGCAGGAGCGCGAGATGGCGATCCTGTTCACGATCATCGGTGTCACGGCTGCCTCGGTCCAGGGGTACTTCTTCGGGAAGATCGTGCGCCGCGTCGGCGAGCGAACACTCGTGATCGCCGGCACGTTCGGCATGGCGCTGGCGATTGCCGTCGTTCCGTTCCTGCCGAGCTCGGCGCTGCTGTATGGGTGGACGTTTGTGTTGGCTGTGTCCAACAGCGTCTTCGCGCCCGCGGCTACGGGTCTCGTGTCCGTGTACGCGGACCCCAACGAGCAAGGGACGGTCCTGGGTGCGGCGCAAGCGATCGCGGCGCTCGGCCGGACGGCGGGGCCGCCGTTGATCGGCACGGTCTACGATCTTGTGAGCCCCATCACGTCGTTTCTGCTCGCCGGCGTGGTCATGGTGCTGGCCGGCCTCGCCGCGTTTGGTCTCGCGTCTGTCACCCATCATGCAGCCGGTCAGGCGCCTCCTGCCTCTCCGGTGCCTTCCGTCCCGTTACCTGACCCCCCTCCCTCCGAGTCTTAACGGCACTTAGGCTTCAACGTCCAAGAGCCAGACTTTTCCCGGAGCAATCGATGCACAAGCGGATGACGATCGCGCTGGCCGCCCTCACGTTCGCGGCGGCCTGTAGTCAGGATCCGACGGGTGCTACGTCCAACGAGCTTATGCTCGCGCAGAGCGCCCAGACGATCGCAGACAACGTGGCGGCGACGCCGGCAGGCGGCACCACGTGCGAAGGCTGGTTGGGGCGACTGCTCGATACGCTTCGTACCACGGACGATTCCGCAGCCCGCGCATTTCTCGCGGCAGCCCGGGCCAACCGCGACTCGGCGTGGGCCGCGTTCCAGGCGGGCGATACCGCGGCGGCGCGTGCGTACCGTCGCACGGCGTTCCGGGACGTGCTGTCGGCCGTGCTCGAGCTGTTCCCGAACGCCGCCGAGCGCACCGGTCTCGCGGTCGACAACGCGATCGCCAAGATCGAGCAGTTCCTGGGCACGCGAGACGCGCCGCGGATCCGCGCGATTCTGGCGCACGTGAAAGAGCTGCGCGTCGAGGCCGATCAGGCGTTGGTCGGAGGGGACAAGGTGACGGCGCTCGCGCTCAACCTGCGGGCGATGCAGATCCTACACCGGCTGGTCGAACATATCAGGTACGCGAATCATGACCACGATGCCACGGCCGATGGAGAGATGGAAGCTGTAGGCTATTGAGGACCTACAACTACTAGGCCACAGACGCAGCAGCGGGCCACAGTCAACGGGAGTTGGGACGAGCGTTCGTCCTGACTCCCGTTTCCTGTTTACCGCGATGCGTCTGTGGCCTAGTCTTTGCCTGGCCTAGCCATCCCTGCGCACCCTCGGGCATATTTTCGGTCCCCCTTGCAGGAGAGCTGGCGCGTTATGCGCGTGTACAAGACTCCCGAAATTCGCAATGTGGCCGTCGTGGGCCACGGCGCGAGCGGCAAGACCTCCCTGGTCGATGCGCTGGCGTTCGTGGCCGGAACGAGCAAACGGCATGGATCAGTCAAGGATGGCACCGCCCTCACCGATTACACCGCCGACGAAATCGAACGCAAGTACTCCATCAACCTCGCGCTGGCCGTCGCCGAGTGGATGGACACGAAGATCAACCTGATCGACACTCCCGGATACCTCGACTTCACCGGCGATGCGCTCGCGGGTGTGTACGCGGCCGATTCCGCCGTCGTGGTCCTGTCGGCGACGGCCGGCGTGGAAGTCGGGACCGAAAAAGTGTGGGACTACTGCGAGAGCCGCGCGCTGCCGCGCCTGTTCTTCGTGTCGCTGATGGACAAGGAGCACGCCAACTTCGAGCGCGTCTTCAATCAGATCAAGGAGCAGCTGACGCCCAAGGTGATCCCGGTGGAGATCCCGGTCGGCGAAGGACTGGAATTCCACGGGATTATCAACCTGTTCTCGAAAAAGGCGCACCTCTACAAGAAGGGGACCAAGGCGGGCGAGTACGACGAGGTCGACGTCCCCGACGAGTACCAGGGCCGGTTCGAGAAATACTCGCAGGAGCTGATCGAAAGCATCGCCGCAACCGACGATACGCTGCTGGAGCGCTACCTCGGCGGCGCAGAGATCGGCCGCGACGAGGCGATCGCGGCGATGAAAGCGGGGATGGCGAAAGGCGAGCTCTTCCCGCTGTTCTGCGGCGCCGCGGAGCTGACGTACGGCACCCGCGCGCTCCTCAACAAGCTCGTCGAGCTGTGCCCGGCGCCGCAGGAGCGGCCGCCCGTCCAGGCGCAGAAGTGGGGTAGCGCGGACCGCCTCGCGCTGACGCCCGACGACGCGGGCCCGCTGGCGGCCCAGGTGTTCAAGACCGTCTCCGAACCGCACGTCGGCGACGTGACATTGTTCCGCATCTTCTCCGGGCGCGTGAAGAACGGACAGGACGTGTGGAACGCGCCGCGCGAGGCCGCGGAGAAGCTCAACCATTTGTGTGTGGGCCAGGGCAAGGAGCGCATCGAGATTCCCGAGCTCCATGCCGGCGACATCGGTGTCGTCGCGAAGCTGCGCGATACGCACACCAACGACACGCTGTCAACCAAAGACAATGGTCTCGTCCTCCCGAAGATCCCGTTCCCCGAGCCCGTGATCACCGTCGCGGTCGAGGTCAAGCAGCGCGGGGAAGAGGACAAGCTATCGACCGGCCTGCACAAGCTTCACGAAGAGGACCCCACGTTCCATCACGAGTACAACAGCGAGCTGTCCCAGACCCTGATTCGGGGACTCGGCGAGCGGCATCTCGAGATCGTGGTGGGGCGGTTGGCGCGGAAGTTCGGCGTGCACGCGCAGACCGCTAAGCCGAAGGTCGCCTACCGCGAGACGTTCCGAGGTAAATCAGAGGGGCAGGGGAAGCACAAGAAGCAGACCGGCGGGCGCGGACAGTACGGCGACTGCTGGATTCGCATTGCCCCGCTGCCCCGTGGCTCAGGCGTGCAGTTCGTGGATGAGATCGTCGGCGGTGTGATCCCGCGCCAGTATATCCCGGCCGTCGAGCGCGGTGTGCTCGAGGCGGCACACAAGGGGCCAGTGGCCGGCTACCCGGTCGTGGACTTCA
>QHUE01000340.1 GCA_003221825.1 Gemmatimonadota bacterium | reverse complement strand
CACGGCGGGCCGCGCCAGGATGATCCGGCGCACCCGTTTGCGGGCGAGCGCATCGACCGCGGCGGCGACGGCGAGGTAGGTCTTGCCGGTGCCGGCGGGGCCGATGCCGATGACGATGTCGTGCTCGGCGATCGAGCGCAGATACTCGCGCTGGCCGGCCGTCTTCGGCTGGATGACGCGGCGCAGTCCCGGGAGAATGATCTTCACCGGGTCGGGTGTCGCCCCCTGACGACCGAGCTCCCCGTGTGCCTCGTCGGAAATCATGCGCTCGACATCGTGGACGTCGAGGGTCTCGCCCATGCGCGCCAGGTCGATCAGCGCTTGCGCGACGGGACCGGCGCGCTCGATCGCGGCGGCGGGCCCGGCAAGCGACAGGCTGTCGCCGCGCAACGAGACGCGCACGCCCAGCCGGCGCGCCAGCTCGAGCAGATTGGCATCGTTCACGCCGGCCAACGCCAGCGGGTCCACGCCTTCCACGGATAGCCGATGGACGACGTCGTCGCTCATGGCACCACCTTGATGTGCAGTGCGGCGAGATCCTCGGGCCGCGCCGGCGCGGGCGCGCCCTCGAACAACGCGCGCGCCGCCGTCGTCTTGGGGAATGCAATGACGTCGCGCATCGAGGCGGCGCCCACGATGAGCATCACCGTGCGATCGAACCCCACGGCGAACCCGCCATGCGGCGGCGCGCCGGCGGCGAGCGCGGTCAACAGGAAACCGAAGCGGGCATCGATGTCGGCCGGCGACAGCCCGAGACGCGCGAACACCTTCCGCTGGATCGCCGGGTCCGTGATGCGGATCGAGCCCGAGCCAAGCTCGTTGCCGTTGTAGACGGCATCGTAGTGCAGCGCGCGGCAGGCGAACGGCTCGCTGTCGAGTTTGCCCACGTCGTCCGGATGCGGCGACGTAAATGGGTGGTGGGCAAACACCGGCTTCCCCGTCTCGGGATCCGGCTCGAACAGCGGGAAGTCGACCACCCAACAGAACGCGTGCGCGAGCTTCGGCTGCGGCGCCAGTCGCCGGATCACTTCCCGCCGCACCTTGTCGAGCGCGGGCGACGTCACGCGGTCGGGCCCGACCGTCATCAGCGCGACATCGCCATCGCCGACGCCGATCTGTCCCAACGCTGCCGCGTTGAAGTGTTTCCCGATCGAGCCGGACAGCTGCTCGCCCTGACGCTTCACCCACGCCAATCCGGGGGCGCCGTGCGTCTTCGCCGTCTCTGCGAGCTGGTCGACATCCTTGCGAGACAGGGTGCCACCGCCCGGCACCGCGATGCCTCGCACCCGGGAGCCGTTGGTCGCGCCCTTGAAGAACGGCACGCCGAGTGGCTGGACCTGCGCGGTCCAGTCGGCGATCGGAAAATCGAAGCGCAGGTCGGGCTTGTCCGTCCCGTACCGCTCCATGGCTTCGCGCCACGTCAGCCGCGGGAAGGGACGCGGGATCTTGTGGCCGGCTTCGTCCCACAGCGCCACGAGCACGGTCTCGACGACGCCGATCACGTCTTCCTGGCCGACGAGGCTTCGTGAGGATCGGCGTTTCGATCTCGAGAAAATCGAGCTCGCTGAGCGCGCGCCGAGCGCGCTGCAGCAAGCGATGGCGCAGCAGCAGATTCGCCTGCAGCTCGGCACGCCGCAGATCGAGGTGGCGATACTTGAGGCGCAGCTCCTCGGCGGGCAGCTCCTCGCCCTTGCCGCGTGCGACGGGAATGGCGGGCGTCTCCGCCGGCCCGACGACCCGCAGCGTCGTCGCGTGCACTTCGATCTCGCCGGTCGCGAGCTCCGTGTTGCGCATGGCAGGCGGCCGGGCCACGACATCGCCCTCGACGATGAGCACGGCTTCCGTCCCCGCGCTCTGGGCGTGCGCGACGACATCGGGCGACGCCCATCCCGGCCCGACCGCGACCTGGACGAGCCCGTCGCGGTCCCGGAGATCGAGAAACACGATTCCTCCGAGGTCGCGGCGGCGGTGGACCCAGCCCCCCAGGCGAACGCGCTGGCCGACGTCGGCGGCACGCAACGCGCCGCAGCGGTGGGTTCGCAGGGTTGTCCGAGTCACAGACGCGTCTATGCTCCCCCCCTCTCCGCATCGCAGAGAATGCGGTAGAAGTCCTGAGAATCGCTCGCCGCGAGCAGCCGCGCGCGGATCGGCTCGCGCCGCACGAGCCGCGAGATGCGGCTCAGCGCCTTGACGTGTGCGCCCGCCTGCGACTCGGGGCCGGCAAGCAGGAAAAACAACCGCACCGGCTCCCCATCCACCGTTTCATAAGGCACAGGCGTGCGAGCCGTGCCGGCGACTGCGACGAGATTGGCGAGGGCTGGAGTCTTCCCGTGCGGAACCGCGACGCCATAGCCGATGCCGGTTGGGAATTGCCGCTCTCGCTCCATCACTGCCTGCAGGACATCGGGGACTGCCCCATTCCCCCCGACCAGGAGCTCCACCAATTCCCGCAGTACGCCCTCCTTGCTCTGGGCCCGGATGGGGACCCGGATGCGGTCGGGCGTTAGCAGTTCGGAGAGCCGCAATGGAGTATGTCCAAGTGCCGTAACCGATTGAAGATAGTTGACTTGAGTTGACAGCGCCACATGCCACGGTAAACGTTCGGCATGCAACGCATTGCCCTGCTGTTCGTTGGACTCCTGACGCTCGGCGCCCCTGGGGCGGCAGGACAGCAGGCCGCCGGCACGACGCTGTGGCGCGTCGCTGCGACGACGCTTGCCACGCCGCCCGCGCTGGCGCTGGGTCCCGCGGCGGCGTTTTGGACTCCCGCGCAAACGGAAGATAGCGCCCGGCTCCAGCTCGCCGTCGAGGCGATTCAAACGCCTGCCGCCGTCGATGCGACCGGTCTGATCACCACCGTCCGGTTTCCCGTGGGGTCACTCGGGCAATTCGGCCTGCTCTACGGGCGCGTCGGATTGAGCGACATCACCCAGACCGTCGATAGCCCCGATCCCACGGGCGCCGTCGTGCCGGTGTACACGTTGGCGGTCGGCGCCACGTGGTCGCGGCTCGTGGCCGGAACCAGCGTGGGTGCCACGCTCGCATTTCACGAGACTCGTCTCGATGTCACCCGCGCCGACCGCTGGACGATCGATGTCGGTGCGAGTCGCCCGTTGGCCGGCGACAGACTGCGACTGGCCGCCGCCACGCATTTCTTTTCCTCGCTCCGGACGAATGATCCAGCCCAGGACGTGTACGCCGGTGTCGAAGGACGTGTGTGGAGCGGCCCCATGTCCGGCAACCGCGTCGTCGTGCTCGGTCGCTACGGGATCTCCTTCGCGCACGGCTTCACGGCCGATCATCAGTTCGGATTGGGCGCCGAATTCGCGAAGACCATCGGGCTCGATCTCATGCTGGTGCGGGAGGGGAGCTACGGCCAGGCGCACAGCTGGCGACCGGTGGGCGGCTTGCGCATCGCGATCGGCAAGTACCGCGTCACGATCGCCCGCGACGCCGGGGTGAACGACCTCGGCTCGGCCTATCGCGTCGGCGTGGATATGCGATTCCGGTGAGCGTCGACCTGCTGAGCCTCACGCCGGAAGCGGCGCGAGCGGCGCTCGACGTATGGCTGGCGCAACGCGGTGAGCCATCCTATCGCCTCCGTCAGGTGGTGCCGCGCCTGTGGCAACGCCCGGTCGGCAGTTGGGGCGAGGCAACGGATCTTCCCGCGCCGCTGCGAGC